>JBHIWP010000001.1:0-92836 GCA_041987425.1 Promineifilaceae bacterium (SeqCode)
TAATTTTTCCTTGATGGCTGGGAATAATTTCTAGTTCCGCCCCAAAGACACGCATCGTATTCCGCTTTTCCTGGGCAAAAGCATCTGATGATACGACCCGAAAAGGGTATCCCTTAACCGCACAGACAAAGGCCAGCGAGGAACCGGTGCTGCCGCCGGTATATTCAACGACGGTCATACCCGGCCGCAAATCACCACGCGCCTCGGCCTCTTCGATCATCGCCAGGGCCATGCGATCTTTGTAGGAACCGGTGGGGTTGAAAAATTCCAATTTAACCAGCACAGTGGCGCTGTTTGGAGGGACAATTTTTCGCAGTGGCACAACTGGCGTGTTTCCAATTGTTTGCAGGGTTGAGGAATTCAATGGCCGCAGTTTATTCGACATGTTCTCCTCTCATTTGGAGCAGGTACGCTGCCAGCTTGAAGATGGACTCTATTTTAAACGCTTGCAAACTTTTGGCTACAGGCAATATTGTGTAGGGACTACAGGAGGTGTGGAAATGGCCGTTCCCCACAGCGTTTTTCAAAAATTCAAGAATAGCTGCCATGTGGAGAACAAAAAGCTTTTAGAAATAGATTCGGTCTAAATTTGCTTTTGTTCTCCTTGACGTAAACCACTTATAACCTTTCAGCTTTCAAATTACTTTTCGTGGTTTACGCATCATTATCATTACCCAGCAGACGAGCCGTTCGGTATAATCGCGCCATAAGGAGTGAGTGACATATGTTTGAGCAAGATCGGGTGCTGGTGCGCCTGCAGCAGCGGGTGATGGGCGAAAGGGATATTGTGGCCTGCTTTTTGGCGGGGTCATACGGCCGTCGCCAATCCGACCCCTATTCTGACATGGACGTGGCCCTGGTGTTTGCCGATGAAGCGGCTCGCGAGCGCGCCTGGCGGCAGCGGCGCGACTTTGTCCAGTCGGTAATGCAATACGTCCCGGCTAAGTCGTTTGATGCGGTGCACGTACGGCCGTATTTCCACATCGCCCTCTACAGCAACGGCACCAAAGTCGACTACCGCTATGAGCTGCAAGCGGAGCTCACGCCCAACCCCTGGGACCGCGACATTCGCATACTAAAAGACCAGGATGGCTGGGCCGAGCAATACCAGAATGCCTGCGCCCGCGCCCTGCTGCCCCAGCCCAGGCTCACCGCCGCCGAGCTAGCGGCGCTGGACGAACGCTTCTGGGTCATGCTGTGGGATGCCTTCCGCCTGCTGCTGCGCGGCGACAGCGATAAGCCATTCACGATCTACCTGGAGCTACTGCACTTTACCCTGCCGCCGCTGCTGAACGTGCTGCCGCCAGAAGATCCAGCGCGCCGGCCCCTGCTGCAGGCCCACTTTAGCCAGGACACGCAGGCAACGGCCGTACACCTGAACAACCTGCTGCAAGCTTATCTGAAGGCGCGAACGGCCGTTGTGCAGCGCCTGCAGCTGGATTTTAACCCAGACACGCGGTTTGAAACGGCCGTGCAGAGCCTGATAAAGGGGAAACTTTAATGGTGAAAATCCCAAACGTGAAGAGCCTTACATGGTTATATCGACCGAAGGGAGAAATCCTTGAGGCATTCGCGGCTTGAGGGTCTGTCACGCTTCGAGAGATTTCTCGCCAAAAAGCGGCTCGAAATGACAATTAAGTTTGGTTCTACTAATAACCCAATTACTCAGTTACCCAATTACTTATGCCCCTAACCCTTTCCCCCCAAGACCAGGCCATGCTCCACGGCGAATTTGGCGAGGCCACAAAAGTGGCTATGCGAATTTTGAGCACCATGGCCAACGTTTATGGCGCTCAAGAGCTGCTCGATATTGAATCCGCCCACATTGACGGCTGTTTGTATCACGGGCAGTCCGGGCTGGATTTTGCCGAACGGCTGGTGGCCGGTGGAGCACAGGTGCGCGTGCCAACTACGCTCAACGTGGGGGCAATTGACCTGTTGCACCCGGAGCAGTTTCAGGGCACGGCCGAATTTGCCGACCGCGCCACCCGGCTGATGCAGGCGTACCAGCAAATGGGCTGCGCTCCCATCTGGACCTGCGCGCCCTACCAGGCCATGCACCGCCCCGCCTTTGGTACACAAATTGCCTGGGCCGAGAGCAACGCCATCGTCTTTGCCAACTCGGTGCTGGGCGCGCGCACCAATCGTTACGGCGACTTCATTGATATCTGTGCTGCGCTGACGGGCCGTGCCCCGGCCGTTGGCCTACATTTGCCAGAGCATCGGCGCGGCCAAGTTGTATTCCATCTAGAGAAGATTCCTCAAGATTTGCTACACGAAGACGTGTTTTACCCGGTTTTAGGCTATCTCATCGGAGCCAGAAGCCAGAACCAAACTCCGGTAATGGTTGGGCTGCCGGCGGAAACTACGGAAGACCAGCTTAAGGCGCTGGGGGCAGCGGCCGCGTCCTCTGGTGCGGTGGCTCTGTTCCATGCCGTTGGCGTAACGCCGGAGGCGCCTACGCTGGCCGACGCCTGTCAGCAGCAGTCGCCCACGGCAGAGCACCGGATAACGATGGCTGATATACGCGCTACGCTGAGCAAGCTGGCTACGGTGCCAGACGGCCGTATCGAAGTTGTCGCCCTGGGCAGTCCCCACTTTTCTCTGCAAGAATTTGAGAAGCTCCTGCCACTCGTTGCAAAATATCCACCCCACCCGGACGTTGACTTTATCGTATGTACCAACCGGCTGGCGCTAGGCGCGCTGCAAAGCAAGGGATGGCTCGACCAGCTAAAAGCCGCCCGGGTTCGGGTCATTGTGGACACCTGCGTGGTAGTGACGCCAATCGTGCGGCGGCATGGGGTATTGATGACCAACTCAGGCAAATTTGCCCATTACTCCCCCGGCAATATTGGCCTGGAAGTGATTTTCGGCAGCCTGGAAGAGTGCGTACGGTCAGCAGCACAGGGGCATGTCTGGCGTGACACAAATCTATGGAGCCGTGAAGCGTAAGCTGGCTTGCTCGGCTTAGATACTAATCTCCTGGCTTGCTCACATTCAAGCCTGTTTTAACCCCAACTTTGATGATCGTTGACAATTATTCGCGGAGAGTTTATCATTATGTGACCGGTCACATTTTGCCTATACGTATTTTGTAAGAGGCTAACATAGGATTTCAGCGGATGAAAACAACTTCTCGACCAACAATTCGTGACGTTGCTAAAAGAGCGGGTGTCTCGCGGCAAACCGTATCGCGCGTTATTAATGGCAGTGACCGCGTATCCTCCGCCACCCGGCAAACAGTTGAGGATGTTATTGCAGAAATGGGCTACCGACCCGATGCCCTAGCCCGTTCAATGGCCAAGGGCCGGAGTTCAACGCTGGCATGTGTGTCACCGAACCTCACTGACTTCACTTTTGCCAGCCTGATTAATGGCGCGGAAGATTTTGCCCGCGACCGCGGATACTTTCTTCTTTCGGCTTCTGCACCCACGGAAGAGACCTTTAAAGAGCTTATCGATGAGCTGGTGTCGAGTCGCCGGGTTGAGGGGCTGATGATTATTAATCCCTTTGCCGATGATCGGCATTTGCACATGCCAAAAGATTTTCCAACCGTTTTGGCTGGCGCCCGGCCGCGTGAAATTGAGATTAGTTCGGTGGCGCTGGATGACGTCAATGCCGCCAAAATGGCAACTCAACACTTATTGTCGCTGGGCCATCGGGAGATTGGCTGTGTCACAGGGCCGTTGTCAGAAGACTGTTCACAGGATCGTTGTGAGGGATTTTTTGACGCCTTACAAGAGGCGGGCATTGAACCCGTATCGGAATTTATTCTAAACGGAGATTGGCAAGCGCCATCGGGCTACGATGCCTTGATGCAGTTAAAAGAACTCGACCGTTTTCCTACCGCTGTCTTTTCACAAAATGATCAGATGGCCGCGGGCGTGCTGCGGGCGGCTAGAGACATAGGGCTGAAGGTGCCAGAGCAGCTATCAGTTATTGGAATTGATGATATTCCAATGGCTGGTTATTTATCACCGCCATTAACTACCATACGGCAAGATTTTCAGGAGATTGGCCGCCAGGCTGCCAGACTGCTGTTGGAAGCGGTAAGCGATGCTCCTCCCAGCGGTAAACAGCTTCGCATACCGGCCGAGCTTATTATCAGGCGCTCTACAGGGCCGATTTAATTACAAAACCAGATCTTATACCGACAAGTTCCTGAACTGAAACAAATGAGTTTGAACGGAGGTGCAATGGAATAAGTTTTGAAGGCAATTTCCCAATTTATCTATCTACTTGTCTTTCCTTGTTAGTTAGGATTAGGAGGAAGAAACCATGAAGAAATATAGACTTTTTAAACTTCTATCGCTGGTTTTTGCGTTGATTTTTATTATGACCGCGTGCTCGTCGGCTGAAGAACCGGCTAGCAATGAGGCGGCCGAAGAAAGTGAAGTGGAAGAACCAGAAGTTGAAGAGCCGGAAGCCGAAGAACCAGCTGAGGAAGAGTCCACTGGCGAGGTAACGCTTCGCTGGCGCACCCGCCCAGACAATCAAGAAGAAGCGAACGTATACCAATCGATTAGTGATGAATTGTCACAATCTCTGGACGGCATAAATCTGGTTTATGAGCCCGGTGGCAGCGAGACCGCTTCTTACCAGGACGTGTTGAAAACTGAGCTGGCCTCTGGCACAGCGCCAGATGTATTTTGGATTCCGGGTACGGATGTTGCCGATTTCGCAACCCGTGGCCTCTTGCTAGATTTGCGCGAGCTGGCTGATGCAACTGAGGGATACAGTGATGATGCTTTTTATCCTGGCCCAATGTTCCATTTGACCTTTAACCCGGAGAGCGGCAATTCGGGCGAAGCGCTTTGGGGTCTCCCCCGTGACGTTTCAACCTTTGCGCTTTATCTGAACCTGGACCTGATTGCTGAGGCTGGGGCAGAAGATCCTCGCGAATTGGAAGCTGCCGGAGAATGGGATTGGCAGGCATTCTTGGAAGTTGCCGAGGCTGTAAATGGCCTGGGGGGTGACATTAAGGGCTATGGCAGCAGCGCCTGGTGGGGCCCCTACGGTACCTGGATGAATGCAGCTGGTGGCGGATTCTTCAATGAAGCTCGCGATGGCTGTAATCTGGACTCACCCGAATCATTGGCGGGTCTGGAATTTGCCCAACGCCTATACACGGAGCTGGGCTATGCTGTTCCATACGGTGAAGATCCGGAGCCACCTTTCCGGGCTGGCAATCTGGGCATGTTCCAAAACGGCCGTTGGGCCACCCCTGGCATCCGTACCGTTGATTTTGAATGGGATGTGGTCGGTTTGCCGGAAGGCCCTGCTGGCGCACCCGGTAACTGGCTCTTCTGGGGTGCTTATGTGGTTAATGCCAATACTGAGCATCCTGAAGCTGCCTGGGAACTCGTTCAGGCTTTGACAACGGCCGAAACGCAGGGCACCATTGCAGCGCTGGGCGCGAACATTCCCAGCCGGGTAAGCGACGAAGCTTTGAACACTTTCCTAACCTTCACTCCACCACAGAATAACGAGGCCTTCCTCAATGGATTGTCCCAAGATCCGGCTGCTGAGGGTCCGCTGTGGGCAGGTTCATGGCCTGAGTTTGCCACGGTGATGGATTCGGCCGTCTCATCGCTGCTGACTGGTGAAACAACGTTAGACGAGTTCGCTGCCAGCGTGTGCGACGAGGCCAACCAGGCATTCTCTGAATAACTGATTTTCACAGCTAAATTAGCGAAGTTGAGAAGTTGATGCTGATATAAAGTTTGGGTCAGGGGAGCGATTCCCCTGACCCAAGCTGGGGCAGAAAGACAGCAATGGGATCACTAAGCGAACCGTTATTCAAGAAACAGCCTCCCTCTAGAAGATTTAATGTTGATGCATTTCTAAAATTTGCGATTGGATGGCATCTGCTTGTAGGCATTGGCGCGCTGGGCGGGATTGGCGTTATCTGGATCGGCACCAGCCAGCTGGGCATGCTCTGGAAAATTGGCATCACTGTCTTGCTGTTGATTACGGCCGTTGCTTCCTTTTTTGCTGCCAGAGCCATCCCTCAGCGAGATCATCGTGGCCGGATAGTATCTCTGACCATAAACTATCTATGGCTGGTCGCCTCTCTTCTTGGTACGCTGCATTTCCTCGGCATCTTTTTGGGCATTGACACCCTTGCGGCAAATATAGTCAGGGGAATCCCCTTCCTGGGCATCGTTGCCGCCGGCTTCATCCTGCGTCGCTTTGCAGATCAGCCAATTACGGAGCGGGCTTGGGCCACCAGGCTTTCAAGCGCACTTATTCTGATTGGATTTTTGTTGTTTTTTTTAATTGGGGGATTGGGACAGGTCCTGGCTTCAGCATTTTCTGAGCTCAACAGCGGCAGAAATATTTTGCTTCTGGCTGGGACAATTCTGTTTGGGGCCATGACGCTCCTGACCTGGCGCTCTGATGTGGCCGCAGAAATGAACGAACGTGAACGCGACAATGAAATGCTGAATGGTTATCTATTTTTGTCGCCCAACTTAATTGGCTTTTTGCTCTTTTTTGCAGGACCGCTGCTTTTTTCCTTGTACATTAGCTTCACCGATTCCGACGCATTTGGCACCCAAAACTTTATTGGGCTGGCTAACTATGCGGAAATCACCAATCTTGATTTTGTAACCCTGTCGTCGCCGGATCAGTTAGCAAATGAAGTGCTGGATGTATCGATTTATGCTGAGCTGGCTCGATTTTCACTGTTTGGCAATCATTACCTGATCGGGGCGCAAGATAAATTGTTCTGGATATCGTTAAGCAATACGATGATATTTGTCGTATTGTCGGTTCAGTTGAGCGTAATTCCAGCTCTCTTTTTGGCCACGGTGCTGAACAGCAAGCTGCCGGGAATGAAATTTTTCCGCACGATTTACTTTTTGCCAAGCATCGCCGCCGTGGTAGGCGTCGCGTTGATCTGGCGGTGGTTGTACAATTCGGCCGTTGGCTGGATTAACTACTTTATTACGCTGTCAGTTAATGGGGTGAATGCGCTGGCCGGTTCAGAGCTGCTGATCGATCCCCAAATAGGATGGCTGTCCGATTCCGACGTTGCCCTGCTGGCAGTTGTAATTATTGCGTCCTGGCAGTGGCTGGGATTTAACACCGTTCTCTATCTGGCTGGACTGCAGAGCATACCGGGGATTTTGTACGAAGCAGCGACGGTCGACGGAGCCAACGAGTTGACACAATTTCGCCAACTGACTGTTCCCCTGTTGGCACCGACAACCTTTTTTGTGATTACGACGACCACGATTCAGGCGATGCAAATCTTTGACCAGGTATTTGTGCTGACAAATCCACCGGGCGGCCCGGGAACTTCAACGACCACTATGGTGCTTTATTTATATAATCAGGGCTTTCGCAACTTCCGGCAGGGGTATGCTTCTTCCATTGCCTGGGTTTTATTCTTGTTGATCTTTGGGGCGACCATTTTTCAGTTCCAGCGCCAACGGAATAGCGGCGCGACAAATTAGGCGAAAGGGATGAGGCTATTAAAGTGAAAATTTCACATCGACTTTCTAGCTTAATGGGAAAATTGGCGATTTATCTCATCCTGATTGTTTTCGGATTTATCATGCTATTCCCATTCCTGGTGATGGTGTTCACATCATTTAAATATGTTGAGGATACCTTTTCATTCCCTCCGCGCCTTTTGCCACGCGAACAAATTACCGTTGATGCGGAAGAAACTGATGACCCACTGCCGCTTTACTATGTAGATATTGACGGACAGCAGGAGACGTTTGCGCTGATTGAGCGCAGCGTTCGCATTGGCTATTTTGCACTCCCAGAAAATATCGACCCGGAAAATTTGGACAACGCGATGGTAAGGGAGTTAGATTTGGTTTCGCCGACCGGCGGCGAGGAAAATCAGGAGATCATCGTAGTTGGTGGGGAAGAGTACGATCTTTATGAGGTAGAGGTAGATGGTCAAATGATGACGATGGCCCTGGTGAGCCGAACGGCCGTTGGCCGCTTTGTTGATCCAGAGGACCCAACCCGGACAACGCTGCAAAACGTGCGTCTAAGTGAACCGGTGTCCAAGTTGACTGCAACCTTTGACAATTACCGCGAAGTTGTTGATTTACATGCAATGGATCGCAGCTTGATTAACACGGCTCTTGTTACATTGGGGGTGCTGCTTGGGCAACTGACAACGTCCGTGCTTGGCGGATATGCGTTTGCCCGCCTGCAATTTCCGGGCCGAGATAAGCTGTTTGTGCTATATCTTGGCACAATTATGATTCCTTTTGTGGTGCTTATAACGCCACTATACCAAATTATGGTGGCAGTTGGTTGGGTCGATCATCTTGCTTCGCTCATCATTCCCTGGATATTTACAGCCTATGGCACCTTTTTGATGCGCCAATTCTTTTTGTCGGTACCTAAGGAAATTGAGGAAGCGGCCGTTCTCGATGGCGCTACACGGTTTCAGATTCTGTGGCGTATTTTTCTGCCAGCCAGCACGCCCGCTCTGGCGGCCCTGGGCACATTTACTTTCCTATATGCCTGGAACAGCTTTTTCTGGCCGTTGGTGGTCATCAATTCTGGCAACGAGGCCAATCGCGTACTTACGCTTGCCCTGTCTGTGTTGGGTGGCCGGGCAGCAGACAGCCCCAACCTGGTTTTGGCCGGGGCAGCAATTGCCGTGCTGCCGCCCATAATCATCTACATGTTCGGCCAGCGGTTCTTTGTAGAAAGTGCTGCTGCAAGTGGGCTGAAAGGTTAATATGAATAGACCATCTAAACTATACGATGGTTACATTTTTGACCTGGACGGAACCGTTTATTTGGGTAACAGCCTTCTGCCAACTGCCTTCGAGACGATAAGTTGGCTCCGCCAACAGGGAAAAAGGACGGTTTTCTTATCCAACAATCCAACCCAATCACGGGAGGCGTATGCAGCCAAATTAACCAGGCTTGGATTAAAAACGCCCGTTTCTGACGTTATCAATTCATCCTTCGTAATGGTTGATTTTTTAAGCAAACGGATGCCTGGAGCACGGCTGTTTGTAGTGGGGGAAGCATCTTTGTGTGAAGAGCTGCAACGGGCCGGGTTTATTCTGACGGACAACGCGACCAGGGTGGATGCCGTTATTGCCAGCTTTGACCGAACTTTTGCTTATCACAAACTACAGATTGCCTTCGATGCAATTCGCAACGGAGCGCGCTTTTTTGCTACAAATGCAGATCGTTATTGTCCGGTACCTGGGGGCGGCCAGCCAGACGCGGCGGCGATGATTGCCGCGATTGAAGCCTGTACCAACACGCAGGTGGAGGCAGTCGTTGGCAAACCATCGCTGCATATGGCAGAGGCAATTTTAAGCTTACTCAAGATCGCCCCAGAAGATTGTGTGATGATTGGAGATCGGCTAGAAACGGATGTGTTGATGGGTTTAAATGCGGGTATGTCCGGTGCGTTGACGTTAACGGGCGCCACCTCTGAGACGGATCTGGCAAAGAGCAAAATTCGGCCGTCTTATGTGCTTTATCAACTTGCTAATTTACTGGTTGATGTATCGTAACTATGTCCCGACAGTACATTTTGGGGATCGATCAGGGCAGCAGCGGGACGAAAGCGATCATCATTGATGATCAGGGGAACGTTTGCGGCTTTGCTTACCGCCCTTTGGCCCGCCTTTTTCCACAATTGGGCTGGGTGGAGCAGGACCCATTAGCGGTTATTCAAGGGGTAGCCGAGGCCATTACAGAAGCGATTGGTAATGCGGGCATTCATCCCAAATCAATTGTGGGGTGTGGCATAGCCGGACAGCGAAATACAGCTTTTGTGTGGGACAGCCGAAATGGCGAACCAATTGCCAACGCTATTACCTGGCAAGACCAAAGGACAACTTCACTGCTGGCAGAGGTAGCCAGGTGGCCCCACGCTGCTGAAGCACAGCACCGCCTGGGCTACGAACCGGGCACGTACATGGCTTCGCTGCATCTAATGTGGCGCATGCGTTATGATCCTGTTTTTCAAGCGGCCGTTCGAGCAGGCACTTTACAGGTGGGGCTATCTCCAGCCTGGATTATCAAACGGCTGGGACGACAGCGCGAGCATGTGATGGACACCTCGCTGGTGCAGGCAATGGGCCTATATGACATTCGGGAAGAAAGATATTGGCCGGAATGGCTAGCATGGCTGGGTGTTCCAGAACAAATTTTACCCGGCGCTGTGCCTACACTCTATGAATATGGCGTGTTAGAAGTCTCCTCTCCAGCAGGCGAAACGGCCGAAGTTCCCGTGCTGGCCATGATTGGCGACCAACAGGGCGCCTTGTTTGGGCAGAACTGCCGCAGCAGCGGTGCAGCCGAATGCACGCATGGCACAGCCTCCTATGTCAAAGTATTTTTGGACCGCCAGGCACCCCATATGGAAAACATCTATGTCTATAACGCCTGGCATCTGGGTCAGTATCAAACCTTTTGCCTGGAAGCACCAACCATGGTAACCGGGGCTACCATTCGCTGGATGCGAGACAACATGAAGCTGTTTGATAATTATAAAAAAATGGATCAGATTGCTTCTGAGGTGAAAGATTCTGGGAGCGTTTTGTTTGTGCCAGCGTTCACCGGCATAGAGTTTCCCGAAGCTGATCCGCACGCCAGAGGCACCATTCTGGGCCTGACATTGGGCAGCCACCAGGGGCACATTTTTCGGGCATTTTTTGAAGCAGTGGGCTATCAGATTCGGGCCATCCTAGAAACGATTGAGAAGGAGACCAGCTTATCTGTAGACAAATTGCTGGTTGGCGGAGGCGTTTCTACAAGTAACCTGGCCTGCCAGATCCAGGCGGATTTGTTGGGCATTCCGATTTTACGGCCGTCTTTCGCCGAAACCACAGCCTGGGCAGCAGGATTGCTGGCCGGGCTGGGGGCAGGCGTTTGGTCCTCGGAGGATTCGCTGCCGCCGCTGCCTGGCAGCAGGCAGCAGTTTGAGCCAGGCTTAAGTGAGAAAAAACGCAATGATGGCTATGCGCGCTGGCAACAGGCTGTCTCTCACGTGCGCGCCTGGGGCAAAATAGCCAGCGATTAAAAGCGATTGAGATAAAAGATTATGCGATTTGGAGTTTGTTACTACCCAGAACATTGGCCGGAAGCACGTTGGCAAGTTGATGCCCGCATGATGCGGGATGCCGGGCTAGACTTAGTACGCATCGCTGAATTTGCCTGGGCAAAAATGGAGCCCGTCGAGGGCCAGTACGAATGGGACTGGCTGGATCGGGCAATTGGCGTGCTGGCAGATGCCGGTTTAGATATTGTTCTGGGAACGCCAACGGCCGCACCGCCCGTCTGGATGAGCCGCCAATACCCAGACATTTTGCGGCAGGATGCAAACGGCCGTTTTCGTGACCACGGCACCCGGCGGCAATACTGTCCGAACAGTCCTCGCTACATCGAACATAGCCAGCGGGTTACGGCCGTCATGGGGGAGCGCTACGGGCAGGACGAACGCATCATCGGCTGGCAAATTGACAACGAGTTCGGCGGCGGAAAAACAGCCCGCTGTTACTGTGAGAACTGTGCCGCAGGCTTCCGCCGCTGGCTAACAGAGAGATATGGAACAATTGACGCGCTGAATGAAGGCTGGGGCAATATTTTCTGGTCACAAAGCTACCAGACGTGGGAACAAATACGACCGCCCGACGACCAGATCGACAAGCCAAACTCCAGCCATGTTCTGGATTATTATCGCTTTTGTTCCGATTCATTCGTCACCTATCAGCAGCATCAAATTGACATTTTAAAGACGCTAGCTCCCGAGCATTTTATCACCACCAATTTTATGGGTCTTTACGCCGACCTGGATCAGTTTGACCTGGCAGCGCCTTACGATTTTATAACCTGGGATAGTTACCCGACCGGGAATCTTGATCGCTGGCAGGGCGTCCTGGAGCCGCCAATGCACCTGTCCGACACCCAAGATAATGCGTATGCTTATGATGTTGGCGATCCGCTGGTGACCGGCATGGCCCATGAATTGACCCGAGCGTTAAAGCAATTACCGTTTTGGATAATGGAGCAGCAGGCGGGCTATATTAATTGGGGCAACAACAATCCGGCACCCAGAGACGGCACCGTGCGCCTATGGTGCTGGCAGGCACTGGCGGCAGATGCGGAAGCTGTGGTCTTTTTCCGCTGGCGGGCAACCCTATTTGCTCAGGAACAGTATCACTCAGGCTTACTACGCCACGATGGGCAACCGGCCATTGGCTACCAGGAGCTGCTTAAAATGCAGGGCGAGCGTGAGCTGATGTCCCAGATTTCAGCGGCACGGCTTGAGGCGCAGGTCGCACTACTCCTTAGCTATGATGATTTGTGGTCTTTAGAATTACAGCCTCACAGTGATGGTTTCAGCTACCTGGCCCTCCATTACAGTTATTACAAAGCGCTGAATCTGGCAGGTATTCCAGTTCATTTTGTGCATGAAACGCAGGATCTGGGCAAATACCGGTTGGTAATCATCCCCACGGCCCATTTAGTAGACGAAACCCTTGCCGAAAAGTTAAAAGAATATGTAAATGGCGGTGGAAACATTATTTTGGGAGTGCGTTCCGGGTTTAAGACCATAAGCAATCTGGTAACTGATAAGGTGCTGCCTGGGCTGCTGCACCCGCTGGTAGGAGCGACAGTTGAGAGCTGGCGCGCTTTACCACAGGGAGTCGGTATTGATTTTCACGCTGCCGTTCCGGATTTATCGGGATCGGTAACGAACTGGGTAGAAGCGCTGAAGTGTGAAACGGCCGTATCCATAGCCGAAACCACGGAAGGAGAAATTGTAGCGACGCAAAACAATTTTGGGGCGGGTATGGTCTATTACCTGGGCTTTTATCCCCAGCTAAAACACGTGCGCCCTCTCATTGCGCATGTTACAGGCCAAATCAGCATTGAGCCGGTTGCCAACTTTCCCATGGGAATCGTCGCTTACAAAAAAGGCAATTTTACGATCTTGCTAAATTTTACGGATGAGATCTTGCAAGTAGAAGTGGGAAGTGAAACAATTCCGGTTCCTGGGCGGGACGTTAGAATTCATCACCACCCCGGCTAGACTATGGAGAACAAAAATCTTATATAAATAGATTCGGTCCAAAGATGTTTTTGTTCTCATTAACGTAAACCACCAATGCTTTTTGGTTCTCAAATTACATTTTGTGGTTTACGACGATTGGTTGTCCAGTACAGTATGAATTCACAGACACAGCTTCAGGCAAAAGTTTTGGTAGAAGGACAGGGCAGCGGCACTGCATTGGTGCTGGCTGAACCGCTAAGTCTGTGGGGCGGTTTGGACCCCCAAACGGGCCAAATTATTGACCGGCGACATCCACAAGTGGGGCAGGTTGTAACAAACCACGTTCTGGTTTTGCCTTCGGGGCGTGGTTCCAGCAGCGCCAGCAGCATTTTGCTGGAAGCCGTTCGGCAAGGCACTGCGCCAGCGGCCATTATTACGTCAGAAACAGATGGAATATTGGCCTTGGGCGCGGCCGTTGCACGAGAAATGTACGATCGCTCACCGCCGGTACTGGTGCTGCCAAAAGAAGATTATGCCCAATTAAAGACCGGGCAAGAAGTAGAAGTACAGGCCAGTGGATTAATCTCAATCAGCCAATAAAATAAAATGTAGCTCTCAGTTCCTCACTGCTCATTGCCGTCAAGCGTGGCAGCCAGGGCTTTGGCCTCGTCAAGCCAATCTTGAATATTTACCGCCTGCCACTTCTTCTTTTTAATGATGCTGGCAACCTGATCTGGACTACAGTCAGCCAGGTCAGCAAAGGAATGAATGCCAAACTCGCTCAGGCGCCGGGCATAGGTTGGCCCAATGCCGCTAATAAGCTGTAGCTCGCTTTTGCCGCTGTAGTTCATCTTCGTCTGCACATCTTCCATTGTATTTTGCAGCTTTTGGACGTGTGCGTTCGCGGCCTGCAACTTTTCCTTGGTAGCGCTAAGCTGTTGCTGCACCGCACTGGCCTCTTCCACTTCCTGGTGCAAGGTGGCAATTTGGGCCTTAAGCTCTGCGCTAACCAGCTCGGCCTGCTCTAGCTGAACCTGGGCGCTGTCTCGTTCTGCCTCTAGCGTGGCTACCTGTGCTTCCGCTGCCAGAGCCTTCTGTTCTAAATCGGCCGTTCGCGTCTGGCTTTGGCCCAATGCCTGCATAAGGTTTTTAATTTTTCCTTCAAGAGTGGCTATTTCTGACTCTACTAGCTGGATTTCACCCAGGAGGCGTCCATTTTCGGCTACGGCCGTTTCCAGCTTCTCTTCAGCCAGCAGGCGCAAACCTTCCGTCTCCTCCAGCCGCTCCTGCGTTTCCTCTAAATTTTCCTTCAGGTTTTCATTGGTCTTAATGGTGAGCTGCAACTGCTCTCGCCCGGCTTCAATCTCGGCCAGCTGGCGAGCAATCGTCTGTTCAAGGTGGTTGCGTTCGTCTAAAGCCGTTACCAGTTCTGTTTGAGCCAGCCCCAGCTGTTGTTCAGTCGCCTTGTGCCGAATCTGAAACTTTTGTAAGGTAGCAAATGATTTTTGCTTTTCTACATTGGCTTCTTGCACTTGCTGTACTAGCTTCTGGGTATCGTACCAAAGCGTACCCAGCACCCCCAGAACCAGTCCCACAATTACAGCCAAAATCAATTCAACTGTCATACCGCACCCACCTTACTACGTCAGATTACCATGGGCAAGCTGCCTTCAAAACCTGGAGGAAAGTATGAACCTTAGGCGACAGTCGCCAAAAGTTACTGAGAGTTAAGCGTTCTTTGCCTCTTCCAAGATATTCTCGGCGCGCCCTACTCGAATTTGCAAAATCTCGGCCAGCTGCTCCGGCGATAGCGTTCTTAATTTAGCAATGTTCGTGATGCCCGCCCGCTGAAGACGGCCGTTAAACACCTCGCCAACCCCCTTCACCCGGGTCAAATCATCCTGGCTGGCTGTTTCCTCACTCTCCTTAGAGAGAAAAGATGGAATGTCCCCCATGCGCCCAGGCAAAGAGATATTGCGCAAAGCTTCTGGCACAGCGCCATGCTCTAACAGCTCTGCTTTTAGCTCTCGCACCCGTTTTTCTGTAGCCGCCAATTTATCTAGCAGCGCCAGCGCGCCATCTTCGGCCGAGGTGCTTTTTTGCCAATACCAAAGCAGCAAGCCTGCCAACCCACCAAATAACAAACCGATCATAAAGTTATAAGACTGTTTTTGTTTCATATGGACCCTATACAGTAATTTACAAATCAGGCCAATAAATAATGGTTTTCACCACGTTCTCGACTAATTTGCTAAACATAACAAACGGTATAGGCTTCATTCTAATTGGTTCCAGCGTTAGATGCAATATTTAATGTTTGAGGCAGTATAATTCTTATAAACTATCTGGAAAGGAGCATAATTATGGCGTTTGATGAGGGCTTGGCTCACCGGGTACGAGAACAGTTTGCCGATCAAGCTAACGTTGTGGAGAAGAAGATGTTCGGTGGACTGGCATTTATGGTGCAGGGCAATATGAGCGTGGGCATTCTGGGCGATACATTAATGGTGCGCGTGGGGCCTGATGCCTATGAAGCGGCACTGGCGCATCCCCACGCCGCCGAGGCTACAGGCAACATGCGCCCGATGAAAGGGTTTGTCTATGTGGCAGCAGCAGGCATTGAAGAGGATGAAGCGCTGGCTGACTGGGTAGAACGGGGTGCAGCCTATGCCAAATCGCTGCCGGCCAAATAATGATTCCCCTATTCGGCTAGTACCCAAAATCGGCTAAAATAGTAGCCATGAACGACCTTCAGTTGCGCCCTGCCCAAGAAAAGATTTTAGAATATGAAAACGGCCGTATGGCCATCAGTGCCGTGCCGGGGAGCGGGAAAACATTTACCCTCTCTCTGCTGGCGGCGAAGTTGATTCGGGACGGCCGTATCGACCCCAACCAGCAGCAAATCCTCGTCGTCACCTACCTGAACGCCAGCGTGGACAACTTCAAGGTGCGCATTCGCCAGCGGCTGGAAGCGGAAGACCTGCTGCCAGTTGGCTTTGACGTGCGCACCCTGCACAGCCTGGCGTTAGAGATCGTGCGCACCGCCAACAGTGGGCTGACCGAAGACAGCAGCCCGGTGGTGCTGGATGAAGGACAGGCCAACCACTTTCTGGCTCGCGCCGTGGATGGCTGGATCGAAGCCCATCCCGGTGAATGGAGCCAGTTTCTGCCCGATGATTCGCCGCAAACGCGCGCCCGCTGGCGGGACGTAACGCAGCGCATGGCTAAGTCGTTCATACGTGCGGCGAAGAATGAACGGTACCGGCCAGAACAAATTCTGCAAAAGCTGGAAAGCGGCAATTTTCCAGCCAATGCTGATCTGCAAGCACCAATTGACGAAGCGCCGCTACTTTGGATGATGGGCGGGATATACGGCCGTTATCAAACCATCCTGGACCGGCAAGGCGCCCTGGACTTTGACGACCTCATTTGGCAGGCGGTAGAACTGCTGGACCAGCGTGCTGGGCTGGTCGAGCAACTGCGGCGGCGCTGGCCCTACGTGCTGGAAGACGAAGCGCAGGACAGCGTTCCGCTGCAAGAAGCACTTATCAGCCGCCTGACGGGGCCAGACGGCAACTGGGTGCGCGTTGGTGACCCCAACCAGGCGATCACCAGCACCTTCACCGCCGCCCACCCCCGCTTCTTCAATGCCTTTGCCGACCGGCCCGATGTGCGCTCGCTGCCCCTGCCCAACAGCGGCCGCAGCGCCCCGCTCATCATCGGCGCGGCTAACGCGCTGCTGCACTGGGTGATGGACAAGCACCCCGTGCCCGAAGTGCAAACAAGCACCTTTCGCCGCCAAAACATCGAACCAACGCCACCGGGCGATGCCCAGCCTAACCCGCCGGACAGCGAAGCCAACATTCGCATTCGCGTCTACAAACACCGCGAGGATGAAGAGCTGCCAAAGGTAGCCAAACTTGCCGTTCGCTACACGCAGAACCGCCCAGATCACACCGTCGCCATCCTGGTGCCTACCAATAATCTCGGCTACCAGATTGCTGAGCACCTGGACGAACTGGATGCCGATTACGATAACCTGCTGCGCGGCGGCACGCGCGAGCGCGAAATCGCTGCCGCCATGCACGCCGTCCTCACCGTGTTGGCCGATCCGCTGGACACCAAAGCCATCACCGCCGCCCACGCCAGCCTGCACACCCTGGGGCACCCGGCCGCCCTGCTGCCGGATGAGGAGCTAGAGCAGTTCCACACCCTCCTGCGCAGCGTTCACCAGCCGGAATGGCTGCTTTATCCGCACCACGAAGATGAGGTTGTTCAGGCGCTGCCTGCCGGGGTGGCTACCGAAACGCAAACCCAGGTGGCGGCTCGATTTGGCGCTTTTTTGCGCGAGCTGCTGGCGTTACGGCCGTTACCCATCGATGATCTCGCCCTGGCCCTGGGAGATGAACTGTTCGCCTGGGGCGACGTGCACGAAGGTGACCTGGCCATTGCCTACCAGATTGCCACGCTGCTGCGCCAGTGGCGCGACAGCCAGCCGGACTGGCGGCTGCCGGAGCTGGTAGCCGAGCTGGGCAACATCGTCACGGGGCGGCGCAGCCTGCCCATCAGCGGCCCTACTGACTTTGGCTACGAGCCGGTGCCGGGGCGTGTGACCCTCACCACGCAGCACAGCGCCAAGGGGCTGGAGTGGGACGCAGTCTTCATGATTGGTGTGGATGGCTATTGGATTCCCAGTAATCTGGATTCGTATTTTTTGGGCGTTAGCGACATTTTGGGCGGCGATCCCACGGCCGAAGTGGTGGCCCAGTTACGCTATTTGATGGAGGGTGATGCGGGAATTTATGACGGCCGTACCGCCACCGAATCGGCCCATATCGACATCATCGCTGAGCGGCTGCGCCTGCTCTACGTAGGCATCACCCGCGCCCGCCGCTTCTTGCAGCTCAGCCGCAGCCGCGCCACCCGCAGCTACAACAAAGAACGCGACGCCGAACCCGCCACCGTGATGGGAGTGCTGTACCGCTACTTGCAGGAAAGTGAGGGGAGTGAAAAGTAGAAAGTAAGTAGTGAAACGTGGGTGACCCGTCTTCGCTCTTGATGAGAACGTGTTGGTTCAAGTTCCTCTCTAAAGACAAGAGGTATTGACGCGGTCACCGTACATGTAGACCGACATTAGAACCGACTTGGCCGCCTCCCACAATTTAAGCCGATTGTACTCTGGGGAATAACTCCGGCCGCATCGCCGCCATGCGCAGCATTTGCCGGATGTGTCGCGCTGTAATAACGCCCACGATATCGCCAAACTCAACCACCGGGAGCGCACTTAACCCCTCATGGCTCATCCGCTGCTGCACATCATACAAATCCGAGGTCAGCGACACAGGCTGTATGTTTCGCGCCATTGTTGCCGCCACGGTTTGGTCTGAACTGCCCCGCTCCAGGGCATTTGTCAACCGCTGCTGATCCAAAAAGCCCACATAGCTGCCAAAATGGGAAACGGGGAAGTCCGTGACGCCACGCGCCATCCAGGTAGCTGCGTCACGCAAGCTGTCGTCAGGCTGCAAGACGGGAATCCGGTTAGAGTACGCCTGCTGCACCGTGTAGCCACGCAGTCGCTGGCGGAAACGCACCATTTGTCCTTCCTGGGTAGCCCCGGTATAGATAAAGATGGCGATTAATACGCTGAAGAACTGGCCGTTTAGCAAGCCATACAGGCCAAATAACACCGCCAGCCCACGTCCTAAAGTCACGGCAATTTGAGTGGCACGGCCGTAGTCCAGCTTCATCGCTAAGGCAGAGCGCAGCACCCGCCCCCCATCCATGGGAAAAGCCGGAATCATGTTAAAAATAGCCAGAATTGCGTTGTAGAAAAAGACGTAAGAAAAAATCGCGCCAAATGACAAAGTGATACCGCCAGTAAGCGGATTGAACAGTGGCAAACTAAACAGTATAGCTGCCCCACCCATCAATACAGCCAAAGCAACGTTTACCGCCGGGCCAGCCAGAGCAATAATAAATTCCTGCCTGGGATTATCTGGCATGTGGCGCAGCTGGGCTACGCCCCCAATAGGCAGCAGCACAATTCGCTCCACGGGCACGCCGTAGTGCAGAGCGGCAAAGCTATGCCCCAATTCATGCAGCGTTACCAGCACAAAAAGCAGCGAAATAGCGACGACGCCAAACAGTGCGCCAGACAGTCCGCCGCCAGCCATCACGCCAAACTGAAATGCCGCCCAAACCAAAATTAGGGGAAAGGTCAGATGAAGGCGAATGTCAATTCCACGCACAGAAAACAGTTTCAATGAGCTGTTCATTTGTTAAGTCCTTTTGCCAAATCGTAGAAATCTATCAGTTCGATTTCCAAAAACAGAGAAGACACTCTCTGGAAGTTTGTATGTAGACAACGTCTAGCTTAGTGGATCTCCGTTTAAAAGATGTTAACAGCAAATTAAGGCAAGATGAATGCCACCTGTATGCACCAAATCCGGCCTCGTGTGAAATATCTCACAGCGTCAGCGCCCAATTTCGCCTATTGTATGTATAGACACAGAACAGAAAGGATGCGAAGCCATCAGACGTTAAGCAGCGTCCTATTGAGCATCAATACGGGAGGTAGCACATGATAATTTCCATGTTTCTCGCACACCTTGTAGGGGATTATATTTTGCAATGGAATAGTTTGGCGGCCTGGAAGAGCCGAGCACTTGGAGGAGTTATTGCGCACTGCCTGGTTGTGTTTGCCGTCACCTGGCTCTTTATTTTGCCTTTTGATGCTGGCTGGTGGCCCTGGGTGGTGTTTATCGGGATAACCCACTTCATAATCGATGCCGTTCAGCTGCGGATCAAGCCGCCCATACCAGCATTGGCTCGTTTTTCGCTCGATCAGCTTGCCCATTTTACCGTAATTACCTTAGCACTTTCAGGCGGGGGTTATTTGGAATTGAGCAGCCTATGGCAAAGCGGGCTGGCCTTGCTGCACAGCGACCTGATGCTGGTTTATCTGCTGGGCTATGCCTTTGTGACTATGCCAGCCTGGGTTCTGGTGAAATTTACGGCTTATGGGCTGGTGCAGGGCGCTCCACCTCAGTTTGGGGACACTAGCAAGTATTTGGGGATTATGGAGCGTCTCTTAATGACAACCTTTGTGGCCGTTGGTCAGTATGTCTTGGTTCCGGTTGTTGTCTTGCCCCGGCTGCTTATGGAGTGGCCTCAGGTTTCTCAAGACGAGCGTGCGCCAGTTTATTTGGCTGAGCTCCTAACCAGCATGATTCTGGCTGTTATCGTAGGAATCTTGTTCAGATTCATTTAATAATATTGATAGGCCATCCCTCGAGCGGGATGGCCTTCCTAGCTGCTCTAACTCTTTTCGGGAGGTATCAATATGAGCTACCAAGCAATTTATCGGCCAGTTGTATCGATCCGAAGGGAGGCTCCAGCCATGAACATGATCCGATTTTTAGAGGATATTCCCTTATTTCAGGGATTATCCACCTCACAATTACAATCTATTTCCCAGGACGTTCAGCCTCGTAAATTTGGTCAGGGGGAAATCATCTTTCGCGAAGGCGATCCGGGGCAAACGGTGTACCTGGTGCAGTCTGGTCAGGTGCGAATCTACGTAAATGGTTTAGACGGCAGCGAAACCTCTGTGATTTTGTTTGGCCGTCCTGGCGATATGTTTGGGGAGCTGGCGGTAATCGACGGTTTGCCGAGATCGGCAACGGCCGTTGCCCTGGACAACACATTGCTATACACCATTAGCCGAGAAAGTTTTCGGCAGCACATGCAGCGCTTTCCCCAGCTGGCGCTAAACTTTATGAAGGAGCTGACCCACCGGGTACGCTACAACACGCGCCAGATGGACAGTCTGGCTTCGCTGCCGGTATCGCAAAGGCTGGCCCGCAAACTGCTGGAGCTGGCTCAGGATTACGGCCGTGTCGAAGCGGATAGCGTCATCATCGACATGACGCTTACGCAAACCAACCTGGCCAGCCTCATTGGGGCCACCCGCGAGAGCACAAATAAGATCCTGCGCGACTTCCGCGAACGGTGCCTGATCTGGTTTGAAAACGGCCGTATCACCATTCTAGACGCCGATGCGCTGCGCGCAGAAGTAACAGCATAACAAACCGATGACTTGTGCGGCACAAAGTGGAGAACAAAAAGTTTTTAGAAATAGATTCAGTCTAAATTTGCTTTTGTTCTCCTTAACGTAAACCATCGATAACCTATAAGTTATCAAATTTCTTTTTGCGGTTTACGAAGCCATCGGCCAATTCTACTCCCCTAGTCCATACCGCCCCGCTGCTTCATCCAAGATTTGATTCACCAATGTTTCGTAGCTCCATCCCCCTGCTTTGGCTTCAATACACAAATCAGAATATTCAGGATTCAGCCCCGGCAGTGGATTAATCTCCAAAATGTATGGCTTGTTGTTGTCGTGAGCGTCCAGACGGAAGTCTACACGCGCCACATCCAAACATCCCGTTACACGAAACGTAGCGGCCGTCAGCCAGTTCAGTTCTTCTAACATTTCCTCGCTAATAGGTGCGGGACAGAGATAGTGAAACTCGTGAGCCAGTTCGGTCTTAATACGGCTGGTATAAACGCCCCCCTCTTCCTCTGGGTATCGGCTCATATCCACCTCTAGGGGGGGCAAAAAGTGCAGCCCACGTGACAGCCGGGGCGCTTCTTCATCATCTGGCAGCCGCCAGGCCACTGGAGAGGTGAGATTCCCTACAACGCCTACGGTAATTTCCCGTCCGTCAATAAAGTGCTCAGCCAACACGGGTTGGTCATAGCGGTCAAAAAGGCGGCGCAACTGTGTCCGCAGCTGGTCTTCATTTTGCACAATGGAGTCGCTGCTTACGCCCATTCCGGTTCCTTCGCGGCTTGGCTTTACAAAAATTGGAAAGCGCATTTGGGGATCAAGCGGCTCGTTTACCCGCTCAAAAACCTGAAAGGCGGGCGTAGGCAGATCATGATAAGTCAAAACCCGCTTCGTCATAGGCTTGTCCAGCGTCAGGGCCAAAGTAAGCACCTGAGAACCGGTGTAAGGCAATCGCAGCATCTCCAAAATTGCGGGCACATGGGACTCACGCGAATCGCCTACATGGCCCTCGCAAATGTTGAAACAGATATCTGGCCGCCACTTTGTAAGCTCTTGAATCAGTCGAGCATCACCCTCAATAAAGTTGACCTCATGCCCATAGGAACGGAGGGCGGCCATAATGGCCTCAATGGTTGTTTCACTGTCCAAATCATCCCAATGGTCGGGCGAGATGCCGGGCCAAGTAGGTGCATTCTTTTGAAGATTAGCCAATAATGCAACGCGCATATTTTTTCTTTTCCCCTTTTAAAATAGTTAATATACCCATTATAAAACCCCATTCTCGGCAGAGAGCTGAGAATGGGGTCCAGGCTTTACTTTTTGTCAGTTGTGCGCACAGTATAAAATAAAAGAATCATGCTGTCTATATATTTAAAACAAAAGCGGAGTAAGTATTCATGAGAGACAAAACATTGGCTGGCGGTCTGGTAATTACGGCCGTCGGCGTTCTTCTCCTCACAGCGGTCTGGCTGCTCTTTTTGCAACCGGCCCGCACACCAATTAATCCCGCTACTGCCATCCCTGTCTCAGTTGAAGGCAATGGTGGCCTCTATACCATCTTTGAAATTGTGCCAGAGCTATCTTCTGTCACTTTCTCGCTGGATGAGACTTTGCGCGGTCTGCCCACCACCGCTGTAGGCAGCAGCCATCAGGTAGCCGGACAAGTGGCCGTTGATTTTTCTAATCCTGCGGCCAGCCAAATTGGACCTATCGTCATAAATGCCCGCACGTTGCAAACAGACAATGAATTCCGAAATAATGCCATCCATGGCTTCATTTTGGACACCGAAGCTCATGAGTTTATAACTTTTACTCCAACTAAAATTAGCGATCTGCCCAAAGAGTTTATACCGGATGAACCTGTTATCGTGCAAATTGAAGGCGATCTAACAATCCGAGAATTAACGCGGCCGGTAACCTTTACTGCAACAATTACGCCCAACGGCCGTTCCCAGTTAACAGGGGCAGCCACGGCCCACATCTTGCGCAGTGATTTCGATCTGCAAATCCCCAATGCGCCTGGAGTAGCAAACGTAAGCCAGGAAGTCAAATTAACCATCAACTTCGTCGCCAGATTGAAGGAGTAATTCACTTTAGTTAGTCAAAAGTACTGTGAAAACGAAATGAGAGGGGATGACAAAACAAAAAAGATGGTGTAGACTAATAGCAGGTTTGATCAGTTTAGGCCTGAGGAAAGAACTCCTCCCCCAAACTGGCACGAGAGAAACGCGACTGGAACAAGCTGGTCAAACTCACAGTTGAGCCGTTGGCGAAAGCCACCCTCCTCCTCAGGTCTTTGGCAAAAACTGGACTGCTCGATGCACACCCCTCCTGGTGCATGAGCAAAAGATAAGACCGCTCTCTTCTTACGAAGGGAGCGGTTTTAATTTTCAGTCGGTATTAATTGTTACTGTGCTGCCCTAAATACAGTCTCTCAAAATGAGCTACTGTGTAATCGCAAAAAGTCTTTGCAGAAAAACGATGGGCGTTTGGGCCGATTACTGGAACAGTTGGGCAACCCAGGCAAACAGCCCTAGCAATTGGGCCGCCGAAACAGCCACCACCGCAATCAGCAGCCAGCGAACAAAGTTTGCCCCACGCTCTACCGCCATGCGGGCCGCAGCCAATGCGCCCAAGGAGTTGCCTACGGCCAACAACAACCCCATTCCCCACAGTACCTGGTCATTTAGCATGAATACCACTAGGGCAGAGAGGGTGAAGGCCAACACAATCAGTACCTTTATGGCGTTCGCCCGTACCAGATCGTAGCCGACGCTCAACACCAAACCGGCCAACAGGAAAATTCCTACGCCTGCCTGCAAAAATCCACCGTACACGCCAATAATGAAGAATATAATGAGCTGAAACAGAGACGGCCGTTTCGCCATCTTCTCTAATTCCCCCTGCAGCCACTGTTTAGGCCGGAGCAAAATTACAAAGAGCATCACCACCATGAGCACGCCAATAGCCTGCCGCATCAACTCCTCATCCAGACCAACCGCAATCTGCGCCCCAATAATTGAGCCAATAACAGCCGGCAGCGACAAGATGAGCCCCCCGCGCACATCCAGCATTTTCTGCCGGCGAAAGCTTTCTACTGAAACAATATTTTGGAACAGAACCCCGACCCGGTTGGTGCCGTTTGCTACATTAGCGGGAATGCCTAAGAAGATGAGCAGGGGGAGCGTGATGAGGGAGCCGCTGCCTGCTAACGTGTTAATAAACCCAGACCCAAACCCGGCAGCCAGCACCGCCAGATAGATATACCATTCCATCAAAACCACTCCTGACTTTTAAAAAGACAAGCGCAAAGGTGCGCTTTTACCTGTGCCTGCACTGGTTACCGCTCTGCGCAGAAGTTGATTATAAACGGTCTGCAAAAACAGGCGATTGTTTAAGCGAAGAGATTCGTTGTTTAGCTACATTCATGATAAAAACAGGCTAAGTGGACGATTGCAGCAAGCGCATCAGCGCGTAGCGTGTTGGAGGTTGCAGCATGTATGACTTGGTGATCAAGGGGGGAACGGTGGTTACGGCCGTATCCACATTCCCCGCAGACATCGGCATAAACGGCGAAACGATTGCCGCCATCGGGCAAGATTTGAACGGCAAGCAGCTGCTGGATGCCACCGGTAAGCTCGTCACGCCCGGCGCGGTAGACATACACGTGCATCTGCAAATGCCCATCGGCAACTTTACCTCCACAGATACCTTCTACAGCGGTACCCGCGCCGCCGCTTTTGGCGGCACCACCACCGTTGTGGACTTTGTAGAAACCCGGCCCGAGGAGACGATGCCCGAAGCCATCACCGCCCGGCGCGCCCTGGCTGACCCCCACGTGGTCATCGACTACGGCCTGCACATGACCATTGGCCCGGACGACATGCCTAGGCTAGACCAGGTGCCAGAGGCGTTTGCCGCTGGCTGCACCAGCTTTAAGCTGTACATGGCCTACGGGCTGCGGTTGCGTGATGACGAACTGCTGCGGGCCTTAACGGCCGTGCGCAACGTCAGCGGCATCCCCGTGGTTCATGCTGAAAACTGGGACGTTATCTGTGAACTCGTAGCGCAAAATATTGCCGCCGGACGCACCAGCCCGCACTGGCACCCCCGCAGCCGCCCCGCCCTGCTGGAAGCCGAAGCCACCGGGCGCGTGATCGACCTTGCCACTTTTGTCGGCGTGCCGGTGCATATTTTCCACGTTTCTTGCGGTGAGGCAGTGGCCCGCATTGCCAGCGCCCGGCGGCAAGGGCTGCCCGTCACCGGCGAAACATGCCCACAATATCTTTTCCTCACTTCAGACGTGTACGATGCGCCTGGCGTAGCTGGCGCGCTGCCCGTTTGCTCGCCGCCCATTCGAGGCAGCGCCACCCAGACCGCGCTGTGGCAGGCGCTTAGCCGCAGCGAGTTGCAAATTGTGTCGACCGACCACTGCCCCTTCACCAGCGAAGAAAAAGCAACCGGGCTGCAGAACTACAGTCATATTCCCGGCGGCGTGCCCTCAATTGAGATGCGTTTTGCGGCGCTCTATTCGCAAGGGGTGCGCAATGGCTGGCTCAGCTTGCCGCAGTGGGTGGCGCAATGCTGCACCAATCCAGCTAGACTGATCGGCCTGGCAAAAAAAGGGGAAATTGCCGTGGGTTACGATGCCGACCTGGTGATTTTTGATCCAGAGATAACAAAAACAGTCACGCCAGAAACGCTGCACGAAACGGCAGGCTGGACGCCGTACGAGGGTCTGACGCTGCAAGGCTGGCCGCAAACCACGCTCAGCCAGGGGAAAGTTGTTGTGCAAAATGGGGAATTCCTGGGCAACGCGGGCGACGGCCGTTTCCTCCATCGCACCCAGGCGAATCTGTGAGACCCACTCCTGAACTCTCTTTACTGAATACTGACCTACTGATTACTGACCTACGGAACACCGATCGCCAAATCACCCAGGCCACTGCCACGTCCGCAACGTCCACTCCCGCCCCTCAGCAATGACAGCGCCAGCATAGCCTTCGGCCGGTTCCAGGTTTTCCAGCTTCCAGCGGGCGGCGGCTTCGCGACTGCCCTTCACCTGCAACAGTTCAGCCGGTTCGCCCGGCTTTAGCGTCACGTCGAATGAATCCAGCGGGCAAGACAGCCCTTCACCAATCACTTTAATGAACGCCTCTTTGCGCGTCCAGCAGTTAAAGAATGCCTGGGGCTTTTGTTCGGGGGGAACGGCCGTAAAGACCGCCACCTCATTCCTGGAGAAGAACCGCTCGGCAATTTGCTCACCGTCGTCTAACGGCCGTACCTGCTCAATATCCACGCCCACTTCACAATGCCGGGCAAAGGCCAGCAGCGCCACCCCCTGTGCGTGCGAGATATTGAAGCAAAGGCCAGACTGGGCCTGCGGTGCTGCCAATTCCGGCTTGCCGTGATCGCCATAAACAAAAGCAATATCTTGCCCGGGAAGTTGCAGGTAGCTGCCTAAAAGCTGCCGCAGCAGGCCCCGGGCCACAATGTAATGCTGCCTATCGTGATCAAAGTAAAAACGGTTGGCCCGCGCTTGCTCATCTTCAGATAAATATTGCCAAAAGTGGCTAACCTGCGTATGGGACCGGTTTAGTGAAGCAGCCCAAACGTGAAGTTCGCCTGGAGGCAAGCCGGGTTTAGCCGGGGGCAGAGGCCAGGATGAGTGCAAGGAAGTCATGCCGACAAATTTAGCTGCTTTCGACGGCTTTTTCAATACTGGTCTTCAGCAAGCGTGCCAGTTCTGCTACATAAGGCTCTTTCACAATATTGTGCGTTCCGTGAATAATGTGCACGTCCAGGCCGCCTTGTGCCAGCGGCGACCAGCCAATTTGCTCTCCGTTGGGGTTGCTCGACTCCGTTTCGCTGGCGCGGAACAGCGTTACGCGGCCTGGATACGGTTTTAGCTGGTGGTTATTCACCAGGTCGATATGGGATTTCCACAGGAACGGAGAAATGAGCGACTGCGGCAGCGTATGCCCGGCCCGCAACAGGCGGCGCACCCGCCAGAACAAACGCTGTTTTTGCAAATCCATACGTGCCAGCTTATAGCGTAAAACAGCCCAACGCTTTATCAGGCGCAGCTTATCGAGGAATCCCGTACCGGATGAAGTGGTTTCCTCACCAGTAACGGCCGTCTCATCTTCTGGCCCTTCTGCCATGCGCAAGACATTGTTTCGGCGGCGAGCAAATTCAGGATTATGGGTGTCTAACAACGCAACTAAAGCTACCTCTTGCCCCTGGGCGTGCAGTTGCTGGGCAATTTCAAAGGCCACTTCACCACCCATGGAAAAGCCACCGACCATATAAGGGCCTTCCGGCTGCACACTGCGCATCTGCTTCACATATTCCGCAGCCATTTCTGTCAGCGTCGCAAACGGAGGCTGCTTGCCGTCCACACCGCGCGCTTGCAGGCCGTAAAAGGGCTGTTCCTTGCCCAAATAGCGGGTGAGGTCGTAAAAGTTAAGCACGTTGCCAAACCCGCCATGCACGCAGAAGAAGGGCGTTTTATTACCCTTGGGCTGGATGGGTACCAGCGGCGTCCACTCGCCAGCCGTGCGGCGGCTTTTGCGCACCTTTGGCTGTTCAGCTTCCTGCACCGCTTCCGCTGGCACGTCATATTCTGTTTGCAACAGCTCGGCACATTGGGCAATGGTGGGCGCTTCAAACAAGGTTGCCAAAGATAGATCGACGGCATAGGTCTTTTTGATTTTAGCAAAAAGGCGTACGGCAATTAGCGAATGACCGCCCAGCTCAAAAAAGTCGTCGTTAATGCCGATATCGGTGATGCCCAACAGCTCTTCCCAGAACTTAACCAGGTTTTTCTCCAGTGCGTTGCGCGGCGCCTCGTAGCTGCTTTGCAGCTCTGGTCGTGATAGCTTGAGGCCGCCGTCATTGCCATCGTCCTGCTCGCTGTCGGCCTGGTCTACCAGCGCCTGCAAATCCAGCGAGCTAACGATGATTTGCGGCGGCACCTTGTTGCTCAGAATGCGGCGCAATGCTTCCATTCCTTCTACGGGCGCAATGCCATCCGTGAGGGCCAGCTGCAACAGGCTGGGCTCGGCGTCGCCAGAAACGGCCGTTCCTCCGCCGCCACTATTCCGCTTCTTCCCATTCACCATCGACTCATAGCTGACCCGCTTGAGCATGAATTCGCTGATTTCCACCAGGGAACGGCCGTTTTCGTCCATGATCGTCACGTCGAAGGCAGGCACCTCCTGATGATTCCGTCCGTCCTTGTTGTGGCGCACGTGGCTGTAGATGCGGCGGGGCAAACGGCCGTGCACCTGCACCTTTTTATAAGACAGCGGCACATAAAAATCGTCGCTCGTTTCATAGCCATCAACCAGCGGCAAACCTGCGCTTGTAGCCAGGTCCATCAGCGCCGGATGCAAGGTAAAGCTGTCCAAATCCTCACTAAACTGCTCCGGCAGCTCTAGCAGCGCCAACGCCTCATTTTGCCCGTAGCATACCTGGCGTAAATTCTTCCAGCGTGGGCCAAAGTTCAGGAAGGCTTCCTGCTTGGTTTTTTGCTCCATGGGAGCATAGTGCAGCTCGCGCACGGTACAGCGCGCGGCAATCTCCTGAATACTGTGGATAACCTGCTGCGGGGAACGGCCGTTAGCCACCTTACCCCGCACGTGCTCCTGCCAGGAATGCTCCGGCGTGCGGCTGGTAATGGTAAATCCATAGCCGCTGCCATTTTTTTCAAGAGAAACACGCACTTCGCGGGCTTCATCCTCTGGCACCTCCAGGGGCGATAAAAAGAACAAGTCCTGAATCTCTACCGGGCCGTTAGGCGCACCTTTTTCCAGAGCCGCCTTGGCAATTTCCAGGTAGCCCGTGCCGGGGATCAATGCTTCGCCATCCTTGATGCGGTGCTGGTCCAAAATCCAATGGGTGTCGGTGCGATAGTTGGTGGCGTACACAATCTCGTCATCCGTTTCCACAATAATTTTGTCCAGCAGCGGATGGGGCACATCGGTGCCAACTGAGTTCATTTCATCGGCCAGCCCCAGGCGAACGGCCGCATCGACCGCCATACCCACTTCTTGCCACACGCCCCAGTTAACGGCCACGGTGAACGTTTGGGAAGCGGCCGTTTTGCTCTCGGCAAAGGCGTTGAGGAAAGCGTTCGCGGCTACGTAATCTACCTGCCCTGCCGCGCCAATTTCCGTACTGGTCGAGGAAAATAGCACGAAGAAGTCCAGTGGTTCGCCAGCCAGATACTCGTCCAGCAGCAGCGTACCGCGCGCTTTGGGGGCCAGCACCCGGCCTGCTTCCTGGGCCGTTTTGAGCTGGATCAGGTTGTCGTCCAGCACGCCCGCGGCGTGGATAACGCCATTGATCGCCCCAAAACGCTGTTTGGCCTGGGCCACCGCGCGCTTTACTTGCTCGCGGTTTGTAATATCGGCGTCCACCACCAGAACTTCGGCGCCAGCCGCCTCCAATGCCTGAATTTTTTGAATACGACGGCTGGTTTTATCGGTGACGCTGTGGCTTTTAATCCAGTCGGCCCACATTTCCCGCTTGGGCAAGCCTGAGCGGCTTAGCAGCACCAATTTGGCCTGAGCCGTTTCGGCCAGGTGCTCGGCCATTACCAACCCAATACCTCCCATACCGCCAGTAATCAGGTAAACGCCACCTTGCTTGATGCGTGAATCGGCCAGCTCGCCTTCTAGCTGCGGTGCGGCCGTAAAGTGCTGCTGCCAACGACGGCCGTTGCGGTAGGCAAAGACCCCATTCTGCGGCTCGGCCAGCAGATCTGCCCTCACAAGCGCGGCCAACCCCTCCACCTGATCGGCTGTGAGGCTGGGGGGCAGCGGCAAATCAACCAGTCGGGCAGTAACGCCAGGAAATTCACGAGGCATTACCTTGATGGGACCAAGCAACGTGGCTTTGTCGGGGTAGGAAACCTGCTCTTCATCGACACGCTGGCTGCCGTTGGTAACAGCCGTTATATCCAACGTACCCGGCAAGCCCTCTTCACCCAACGCCTGCGCCAGGAAAAAGAGGCTGTAGAAGCCCAGATCCAGATTTTGGTAATAAATGCCCATCCGATCCGGGTTTTGCGGGCTGTTCACGGTCCAAAGATGGGCCACGCGCTGCGGCAGCAGCGATCTACCGGCCAGTTCTTCAACCAGCGTATCGTAATCGATGCGGGCGCGCGGATTCACTTCATAAGCAAACTCGCCCAGCTGGTTAAACTGCTCGCCCACCGTCACGGTTATCACGGTATGCCCGGCACTTTGCAGCTGAGCCCGCACCTTGTCACCAATGCCCAGAGTGTCCTTGAACAGCAGCCAGGTAAGCGGCTGCATCACGGCCTCAGCGGGCTTGTCGGTGAGCTGCCAGGTGCGCTTATAAAACCAATCTTCCAGCTCCGGCATTCTGGCCAGCACGGTTTTAGTCACTTCTGCCCCGCTAAACAGCGTGGTGCCAGGATCAATCCAGTAGCGCTGCCGTTCAAAGGGATAGGTGGGCAGCGGCACGCGGTAGCGCACCTCATCGGCATAAAATGCTGCCCAGTCTGGCATGGTGCCTGCCAGCCAAAGTCGGCCCAGGCTGGTGAGTGCAAATTGAAGGTCAGATAGCTCCTCTTTGCGATGACGTAGCGAGGCTACGGCCGTATGCGTCTTGTCCTTCTCCGGGTGCATCCGCACCAACGAACTTAGCGTCTGGCCGGGGCCGACTTCCACAAAGACCCGGTTTGGCTCCTGCAGCAGCGTTGTCAGGCCATCGGCAAAGCGCACCGTGTGGCGCAGATGTCGCACCCAGTATTGTGGATCCGTCGCCTCTTCCGGCTTAATCCAGGCCCCGGTCAGGTTAGAAATAAAGGGCATTGTGGGCGGATTAAAGTGGATTTTCGCCAATTCGCGGCCAAATTCATCCAAGATAGGGTCGAGCATGGGGGAATGGGCCGCAACGTTGATGCGCACCCGGCGGCACTCTACTTCTTTTTCGGCCAGGGCGGCTTCCAATTTTTCCAGTGCGGCTACTTCACCCGACACCACGCACAGCTCGGGATTATTGATCACGGCAATAGATAGCCCATTGGTGAGATACGGCTTTAGGTCTGCCTCGGTCATGGGCACGCTGACCATGCCGCCTTCCGGCAAGGTTTCGAACAGCTTGCCCCGCAGCGTGACGATAAAGAGCGCGTCTTTGAGCGACAGCACGCCTGCCAGGCAAGCGGCCGTATATTCGCCCATGCTGTGCCCCGTCATGGCAACTGGCTCAATGCCCCACGAGCGCCAAAGCTGGGCCAGAGCATATTCAGTCATGAAGATAGCGGGCAGGTTGCGCGACGGCCGTTTCAGTTCCTCTGCCGCATTTTGTATCGCTTCATCAGGGGGAAACATGAGCTGGCGCAAATCGGTGTCCAGATACGGCCGTACCAAATCCAGGCATTCATCAATTGCCTCACGATAAACCGGTTCAGATTCGTACAACCCCAGGCCCATGTTGGGGTACTGCGCCCCGCCGCCGGGGAACATAAACACAACCGACGGCGCGGCATCGCTCGCCTGCTGGCTAATGACTCTTTGCCGATTGCCGCTGGTTAACACCTCAGCGGCGTCGGCGCTGCTCTGCACCGCTGCGATGCGACGGTAGGGCATCGGCTGGCGACCTACTTGCAGCGTGTAAGCCACATCAGCCAGGGAGACGTCTGGATTTTCTTGCAGGAAGGTAGCCAGATTTTGCGCGGCGGCGTCCAGCGCTGAGCTGGTCTTGGCCGAAAGCTGCAAAAGCTGCCAGTCGCGCGATTCGCTCGATGGCTCTAGCTCCGGCGCTTCTTCCAGCACCACATGCGCATTGGTGCCCCCCACCCCCAGCGAGCTAATTCCGGCGCGACGTGGCGAATCATCCTGCGGCCATTGGCGCAGCTCGTGGTTCACAAAGAAGGGGCTGTCTTCCAGGTTGAGCATGGGATTGGGCGCTTTGTAGTTCAGGCTGGCGGGAATCTGCTTGTAACGCAGGGACTGCACCACTTTGATGAAGGCTGCGACGCCTGCGGCCGTATCCAAATGTCCAATGTTGGTTTTCACCGAACCTAGACCGCTAAACTGCTTCTTATCGGTGGTCTGGCGGAACGCCTGCGTCAATGCCGTAACTTCAATAGGATCGCCAATGCGGGTGCCCGTGCCGTGCGCCTCCACGTAATCAATCGTGTCGGCATCTATGTTGGCCAGCGCTATGGCCTCGGCAATTACCGCCGCCTGACCATCAACGCTGGGTGCTAGATAGTTGACTTTGCCGGAGCCGTCGTTGTTTACGGCCGAACCTTTAATGACGGCATGGATCGTGTCGCCATCTTCAATGGCATCAGCCAGGCGGCGCAGCGTGACCACGCCAACGCCGCTGCCAAAAATGGTACCGTCTGAATCAGCATCAAACGAACGACAGTGGCCGTCTGAAGAAAGGATTTCGCCATCCTGGTACAGGTAGCCCTGGCGGTGAGGCAGCTCAATCGTCACGCCGCCAGCCAGGGCAATGTCACACTCGCCGCTCAGCAAGCTTTGCGCCGCCATGTGGATGGCTACCAGCGAAGTAGAGCAGGCTGTTTGCACGTTTACGCTGGGGCCGCGCAAATTCATCAGATAAGAGACGCGGGTAGTCAGAAAATCTTTGTCGTTGCCGGTGTGGCGCAGCAGAAAGAAGCCTACAGAGGCAACCAGATCTGGGTTGGTGAGCAGATTGTAGGGCATGTAGGCATTGTGGCCGGAGCCACCAAAGACGCCAATGGCACCGTCGAACCGTTCCGGATCGTAGCCCGCGTGCTCCAGAGCAGTCCAGGCAACCTCCAAAAAGTTTCTGTGCTGCGGGTCCATAATGGCGGCATCGCGCGGGCCAAAGCCAAAGAAGCTGGCGTCGAAGGTGTCCATGTCATCCAGCGGCGCGCCAGATTTTACGTAGTTGGGATGACGCAGCAACGCCTCGGGGGCACCTGCGGCACGCAGCTCTTCGTCAGTATAAAAGGTGATCGATTCCACGCCATCGCGCAAGTTGCGCCAGTAGGTCTCAATGTCTTGCGCCCCGGGAAAGCGACCCGCCATTCCCACAACAGCAATTTCTGTGCCCTCTAAAGCGTCTAAAATATCCTGATTGCTCATATAAATCCTAAATCTTAAGTTTGGTTTTGCTCATTTAGTTGAGTTGTTCTAGGTTAGCCAAAGCAGGCGTATTAAGCTCTCTTTTCATGTACCTTCTTGCTTTTACTATACAGCTCAACAAATAGCATGCAATGACTATCTAACAGCGTCGATTACGTTAGTCACGCAGATTTTACAAAAGACTTTTCGGCAGTAGTTATTGGAAATGTGGAGGGAATTATTAACATGAAGAACGCCGCTGACTAATTGTAATTACAACAAATTCCCCGAAAGCCGTGTTGGTTCAAGGGCGGAACAGGTGACGGCTTTCGGGGAAAGATGCTATGGATGATTGGGCTGAGCTTAGCGGACGCGCTGACGTGTTTGGCGGCGCTGCATCATGGCTTCGCGGCGGCTGGCGGCGCGATCTGCACCTTGCGCAACGGCCGTTTGCGTTCCGTTGCTTGCACTATCCTGGTTAAGATAATCCGCCAGGGAGCGAATGGTAGGAAAGCGGAACATATCCGTGATCGAGATTTCCTTTTCCACCACGCCCTTCAGCTCGCGATGGGCCTGCACCGTAAGCAGCGAATGACCACCCAGGTCGAAGAAATTGTCGTTGAGGCCCACCTGAGGCACGTTGAGCAGCCGCTGCCAGATTTCGGCAATCGTTTCTTCCAGGTCGTTGGTGGGGGCCACGTAAGCCGTTTGTGGTTGAACAACCACCTGATCCGGCGCAGGCAGTGCCTTGCGGTCCGTCTTTTTGTTGGGAGTCAGCGGGAAGCTGCTCATGGGCACAAAAGTGGCGGGCACCATGAACTCTGGCAGGTCGGCGCGCAGGGCTTCCTTAAGTGCCGCTGCATCCAGCTTCTGCCCCGCCTGCAGGATGACGTAGGCCACCAGCCGCTTGTCGCCGGGCGTATCTTCGCGGGCCACAACTACCGCTTCGCGTACGGCCGCCTGGGCATTGAGCAGCGCTTCAATTTCACCCAGCTCAATGCGGTAGCCGCGCAACTTCACCTGAAAGTCGGCGCGGCCCAGGAAGTCAATGTTGCCATCGGCGCGGTATCGGGCCAGATCGCCTGTCTTGTAGACAGTATTCAGTTTTTCTTTACTGTTTACTGAATACTGCTTACTGCTTACTGGTAACTGCACAAATCGCTCTTTCGTCAATTCTGATCGGTTGTGATAACCGCGCACCACACCATCGCCGCCGATGTACAGATCGCCAGCCACGCCAACGGGGGAGGGCTGCATGTTCTGGTCCAGGATGTAGATTTGGGTGTTGGCGATGGGCTTGCCGATGGGAACGGCCGTTTCCTCACCCGTCACCTCATATGTGGCAGACCAGATGGTGGTTTCTGTGGGGCCATACATGTTGATCACCCGGCCCGGCACAATTTGCTTGAGCTGCTGCGCCAGGGCAGCGGGCAGCGCCTCGCCACCTACCATCATCGTTTGCACCTTGCCCAGGGCCGCGACATTTCGCTCGTCCATCAGCAGCATGCTGGCCATTGACGGCGTGCACTGAAAGTGCGTGACGTTATGCCGCTCAATTTGGGCCGGAATGGAGAAATCTTCAGTCGCCAGAACGGGCTCGGCCAACCGCTTCAGCTCATTGAGGTGGTGTAAATGCTGCAAAACCAGCGCCGACGGCACGCCATAATCAATCTGGCAGGCAATCTCATCGACGTTGATGCCTTTCAGCGCGTTCACCATCTCCAGGCACGTGGCCGGCGTGCCAAACAGGCCGCTGGTGTCGAAGTAACGATTGAAGGCAAATTCAAGCAACGCGTCCATCTCATCGGCCGACAAATCTTCGGACTCGAAGATTTCCAGCGGGTTTTTTCCGCTGGCGGCCGCTTTTTGCTTGAAGGTGGGGAAGTGCCAGGCGGCTTCCTTAATGAGCATCAGGGAACTGCGCAGGTAATCCTTCATCGGCTCGCGAACCACATCGCGCACCATTTCCACATCGTCGCCAACAAAGGTGTGGAGCATGAGCGTGACATGCCCCTCACCGGGATGCCCGGCATCGCGCCAACCCTGGCGGTAGACTTCCAGTTTTTCGCCGAGCTGCTCAACCGTCTGGCCCAGCAGGTGGGTGAGGAGGTGAAAGCCACCCTCCCCTGCCATGCGGAACGTCTCCGGGTTGCCTGCGGCCGTTACCCAAATGGGCAAATCGGGCTGAATGGGGCGTGGCAGGGTGCGCACCGCCACCATGTCGCCTTTTGGACCCGGGAAGGAGACCGTTTCGCCGCGCCACAGCTGGCGCACGACTTCAATGTCGCGGAACATAGCATCTTTGCGGTCGGCAAAGTTTTCTGGGCGGAGCACAAAGTCATTGGGCTGCCAGCCTGAGGCAAAAGAGATACCAACGCGCCCTTTAGAAAGATTGTCCACTAAAGCCCACTCTTCGGCTACGCGAATGGGACTGTGCAGGGGCAACACGCAGCTGCCAGCACGGATATGGATGTTCTCTGTAATCGTGGCAATCGCGGCACCGGCTACCGAGGGGTTGGGATAGAGGCCGCCAAAGGCGTGGAAGTGACGCTCCGGCGTCCACACGGCCGAAAAGCCGTGCCTGTCGCCAAATTTTGCGCCTTCTAGCAGAAGCTCATATTTATCAGCTACGCCCGCTTCGCTTTCATCACTGGCAAAGTAGAAAAGGCTGAACTCAATCTGTTTATTGGCGTGCGGGTGGTGGGGAACGGCCGTTGTCTCCTCGCGCGTCTTGTCATCAAAAATAATTACCTTAAAACCGCGCGCCAGCGTCCAGAACAGTTCCAACACGGATATATCGAAGGAAAGGCTGGTGACCGCCAGCCAGGTTCCCGGCGGGCTATGAGGAATTCTCTCGTCCATGCCCACAAAGAAGTTAACCACGTTGCCGTGCTGCACCATCACGCCCTTGGGCTTGCCCGTAGAGCCAGACGTGTAAATAACGTAGGCCAGATTATGCGGCGCCACGCCGCTAGAGACGTTTTCACTGCTCTGCCCGGCAACTTGCGGCCAATCGGCATCCAGGCGAACGACCTGCGCCTGGTGTGGCGGCAGGCTGGCAGCGAGGTGCTGTTGGGTGAGCAGCACCGGCGTAGCGGTGTCTTCCACCATGAAGGCGATCCGGTCTTGCGGGTAGGCTGGGTCGAGCGGCAAATAGGCGCCGCCTGCCTTGTGGATGCCGACCAGAGCCACCATCATCTCAATGGAGCGATCCATGAAGACGCCCACGATCGTTTCCGGGCCAACCCCTAGCTGTTGCAAATGACGGGCTAATTGGTTAGCGCGCTGGTTAAGTTGGCGATAGGTGAGCTGCCGGTCTTCGTAGACCACGGCCACATCGTCTGGCCGCTCCGCAGCCTGGGCTTCGATGAGCTGGTGAATGCAAACGGCCGTAGCGTATTCAATCTCTGTGTCATTCCAATCAACCAGCAACTGCTGAATCTCAGCCTGGGACAAAATGGCAGTTTCGGCCAGGGCACGGCTGCCGTCCTGGACGGCATTTTGCAGGAAGGTGGCAAACTGGGTTTGCAGAGCAGCGATAATATCTGGGTTGTAAACGGCCGAATCATATACCCAGGTGACGCTCGACTGGTCCGGCGTGAGCAGCAGGGCCAGTTCGGTGCCGGGCAGCGGCGTAAATTCAGCCGCGTCGGCAGCGGACTGCACTAAAACGGGCAGCAAGGCACCATCGACTTTGGGCTGCAGGGCTGCCAGATCGGGCTGGCGCAGGAAAATATCGCGGTTAAACGTTTTGCGCTTGCCTTGCAGCGTGTCCAGCTCGGCCTGCAGGGCAGCAAGCGTGTCGGCAACGCTGGCCGTGGCGTCGGTGCTTACCTGGAAGGGAATCTGCGTGGCAAAGTAGCTGGCAAACGGCCCTACCTCACGTGCCAGGGCGGGCAGGCCCAGGGCAATATCGAAGCTGCTGCTGCCGCTGAGACGGGCCAGGAAGGCGGCAAAAGCGGCCGTCAGGGCATGGGCCTCGCCAGAAGCGCCAGCGGGCAGCGGCATGGTGGCTGTGTCGAAATTTTGGCCGGTGGCAGTGCTGCTGTAGTCGGCGTAGGGCAGCTCCACGGCGCGCATCTGGCTCAGGCGGCGCAGCCAGTAGCCTTCCTGCCGCACGATGGTGTCGTTTAGCGCGGTGAGTTCGGCCATGGTGGCAGCATCGAGGCTGGCCAGCCGCTGATTGATGCTGAATTCGCCGGGGGAAACGGCCGTGCCGTCCAGCGCTTGCAGGCCGGAGAGCACAATCGAGCCGCTGCCGGTAGCTACGGTGAGGGCGTCATCGGAGACGGCCAGAACGGTGCCGGGGGAGGCTGATGTGTCTTCGCCCTGCGTGGCTGCATTGACGATGATGAGACGGCCGTTGACGTCCAGTTTGGGCAGCGCCAGTGGATTGGCATAGCCGCCAAACTGCAGCGCGTTGACCAGGGCCACCAGCCTGTCGGCGGGCTGCGCCCAATCCAGCGTGGCGGCCGCTGCCGGACGGTCGTATTTGCCAAAGTAGGTTTGCTCTACCAGATTTTGGGCGCGGGGCTGAAGGCTGTTGTTTTCAATGCCTTCTACCAGTTCGGCAAAGGTAGCAATGGCGGCTTCATAGGCTTTCACGTTCAGCGTAAAAGCCGTTTCGCCTTCGGCGATGTCGAAAAGCTGCTGCACAAGAATATCGCCCTTGTCCACACCGCTGCGCATCTCGTGCCACGTCACGCCGTGCTCTTCGGCCTGGTGCAGCAGCGCCCAGGAGGTGGCGTACAGGCCAGCAAATTTGGGCAGCGGCCCATCGTGGAAGTTGATGGCCCCCCGCCGGGGCAGGGACAATATGGCATCGGGGATAATGGCTAAATTTGTAATGCTGAGGAAATAGTCGAAAGCGGACTGTTGGGCCAGCGTCTCTGCCAGGGGCTTGCCTGGAGCCAGAACGAATATGCTTTTTTCGGTGGCCCATTGAGTAATGGCAGAGGATTTAGTGATGACGCCACGAACGTCGTGGCCACGTTCCAGCAGAATTTCGGTGCATTGAATGAGTAGAGATTCTTCTCCCATGACGTAACAGCTAAATAAAGTGCCGCTCATAAATACCTACCTACGTTGATTGTCCAGTGATAATAAAAAGAACCAGCCTGCTTTTTACCAGGGTGTAAAAAGCCTGAGCAGGCCACAAATAATTTCTAAATAGTTGGCGAGGCTCACAATCATCAGGGGATAGTGACTGGGACGATGTGCTGGCTTGTGCTATCTGTTTTTAAGCGTTTCGGTCAGATGACCGGTGCCAGATGGCAGCAATGTTTTTAAACCTGATCCTTAAAATATACCCTCTTTTTTAGCCGAGCTTTCTTACGATTGGCCTTTCACGGAGCGGGGTTTGGTGATTGGGGTTAATAGCAGGGGAGACGGCCGTATTGGGGTATACGGCCGTCTCTTTTGAAAGGTCGAATTTGCCTTTTTGCTCAAACTCGTTGGTACATTGCAGCTTAATTCCTTCGGGCAAATATCTATTCTTGGCTTCGTTTTACCATTTCTATTTCACGCCGATACTTTATTCTTACATCACTGGCCCACTTATCCAGTTCTGGAATCGTTTTCGTCCTTCTTCTCCAATTACGATATCCCATAGCTTGTACTTCCTCGCGTAGCCAGAGCATAATGTCCCCGTGATGCTCTTTCAACCAACGGTACCACTGTGGCGTTAGAAACGCAGGCTGAATAAAGTTAAACAAAAGCCCCAGTAGCGCCAATGCTAGCCCTGTATATCCAAATGTATTTGCCCATAATTCTGGCAGTGGTATGATGACAATAACTGCCCAAAGTATACATGCGATACCTCCAGGCAAAGAAGCATAGTTGATGCCACCCGAATAATAATGTGGAAGAATATATGTTTGTCGACGATAGCCCAATGTGCCACTAACACCTAAATATATTGAACCCAGGCCAACACCTAATAGCAACAAAAGCGCCAAACGTTCAGTATCCATGTTAGTCTATCCTAATTCGCTGGTGACAATATTGGTTGTAAGTTTCGGTCAGCCGGTTGAAGACCCGAAATGACCTGGAAAACTAGCGGTTGAGTATATTCACTCCACACGATCCCACCCACTACTGAACCAACAGGAATACAAATCCAAGCAGCTGGTCCACATAGACCACCTAGCGCTCCAAACGCTGCTCCAAATATAGCACTACCACCACCTGCTATTCCTGCACGTGCGAAAGCCTACCCAGTTGTAAGGTAAGGACTGCCGAAATCTTCTGCAAGCTGAAAACCGGCACCAATAGCAAAATCCAGTCCGGCCCCTATGCGAGCTACCGAACTTTCCCAATTAGGAAGCTGATTTAGCGGCTTCGTTATTGTCCAGCCAGTTATCGAAGTCTGACTTGTTACTCGCGCCACCCAGGGACCGCGACTGGGTAGTGCATCTTCTAGAGCGTTAACAATGTCGTCCGCAGCTCTGGTCAGGTCGTTTGCACTTCCTCTAGCCATAGGGACGACACCGTGACGTGTATAGAAATTACGGCCGTTTTCGGCAAAAGCAAATACAGGTTCGCCAAACAGCACCCTGAACGAGCCAGGCAGATTGCGGAAGTTGCGAGTCAAAGCACTGTAGCTAGCAGTCGCTTCAATCAGACCATAGCCTGTATGGTGAATTCCAACGAATGAACGGCCGTATATTCCAGCCAGTTGAGTTGTAAGACCATAACTAAAGCTAACGGCTGAGGGGATCGGATTAAGCCCGCCGCCTGTTGCCGCTGGGGCACCGTGGGCGGGCCGCCGGCCGGGTTGGGCTGCAGGGGCCTGCCTAGCGCGGGGTCATACCACCTGCCCCCGCCTAAGTGCACCAGTCCCATCACCGCGTCAGGCATACCCGGCAGCGCATCGCTCACGGCCAGGGGCATCGTGCTCGTTAGCACGCCACCAAAGGCATCATAAACCATCCGCCCGGCCTCATCTCCATTTTCATCCAGAGCTACCAGCGACGTACCCGTCCGGGCATTCAAGCAAAAGTTTACTGCTCCAGTCCATATTTACGCCTTACCTCTGCTACCCAGGCTTGCAAATCCACCTGCGTTCTCACTCGACGTTCCCATCCCCATTTATCTTTTCGCACATCTTCCCACAGTAACTCAATAATGTCGCCGTGCTCTTTTTCCAGCCAGCGTAGCCAGGCCGGTTTTAGCCAACACGGCTGCCACATAGCCAAAATGTAAGTGATGATTAACAACGGTATCGAAACATACATAACCAAATTACCCCGTGCTTCATTTGCAATGGGTAAGATGAGAATGAGCCATAAAGACAGAACTGTCAAACCCATTGGTATATATATCAAAACCAATGCACGCGGCATGTACACAGGAAAACCTTTAACTGCGTGAATATTACGCCAAATGCCTAAAAGAATGACCATTCCCACAGCCAGGAACAGGAATCCCATGCCTCCCATGCAAGTTAAAATGATAAATCCATCTTCATTCACCATCATTCACTACCTTATTATCCGGAGCTTCTATCAGGGGCTTGCCAAAGTTGATAAATTCCGTGTTGGGATCGCTCCAATCTTTTCAAAGACCCAAGGCACCACCTCAAGCTCAAGAACAACCCCTAGTGTAAATGCTACACCTAGACCAACTGGGCCGCCCCAAACTCCTGCTGCAGCCAACCCAATACCTCCCGCAACACCACCCGCAATTCCAGAAACACCAGCCCTCTGGAACTTCTGAGAGCCTGTCAGATAGGGATTATCATAATCATAGGCAAATTGAATCCCTGCATTGAATAATCCTCCAATACCCACGCCTATCACTTCTCCCAGTCCCTTCGCAACACTGCGAGATGCAGAAGTGGCTGCCACATCAATTACCTCATCAAATTCGCGGGACAACAACCTTGCAGTGATGCCACGCTGACCTAATCTGGCCTGGAACTGAATGATCTCATCGGCTGTATCGCCAATATAAGCACGGCCGATAGCGGTACGCATCCGTGATCCTTTGAAGAAGAAAGAGAAGGGTCTGCTAAACCACCCATCAGCTAACCGAGTAGAAACAGTAGTAAAGCTATCATCCAAAAAACGCAGACTCCGCACAGTTCCTTGCAGCTGGACAACACCAAAGCCAGAGGGGATGGATTTATAGATGGTTTGTGCCCAAAGGTGCAGGGCAACGGCCGTCGTTGGAGGTCCTGCTAACAGTCCTGGAACTTGATTAAACGAAGACTGGATTATTTGGCCTACTGGATTAGTCTGCGCCGCCTGAAACACCCCCGGCTGGCCCAGCGGCGTCGCTGTATAGCGGTTCAGTGCCTGGGGCACGGTGGGTGGGCCACCGGCGGGGTTGGGCTGCAGCGGCCTGCCCAGCGCCGGGTCATACCACCTGCCCCTGCCTAGGTGCACCAGTCCCGTCACCGCGTCAGGCACGCCCGGCAGCGCATCGCTCACCGCCAGGGGCATCGTGCTGGTTAGCACGCCACCAAAGGCATCATAAACCATCTGCCCGGCTTCATCTCCATTTTCATCCAGCAGCAATAAAGAAGTGCCCGATGGATCATTCAAATGGTAATACAGCGCCCCATTCCCTGTTCGCGTTGCCACCTGCTGCCCGCCCACAAAATAATTCTTCACCACATCTTCCAGCGCAAAACTCCCCGTATGAGCATAAAGCACATCTTGATAGGTCCAATCGTAATATTCATATACAAAGTGAAGGGTGTCACCTTGTGCCACTAAGTGTGCATTTGGCCAAGAAAAGCTTGGAGCTGCATACACATTTCTTGCCGACGTCCATTCATTCTCAGTGAGCCGCACAGTATAATACATAGAGTAAGGAGCAGGAGAAGTTTCATCCTCGTAAATAAAATAGACTAAATTCACAACTCCATCTCCAGAAACCACAAGTTTAGCTCCCTCCAGAAAACCATCTCCGACTTGCTCTGGCTCAGACCAGGTCGCGGCTTCGCTGGTTTTATAAAGGTAGGATACTGGAACGGAGCCGTGATCAAATAACAGTGTATGGATTGTGCCTAATTCATCAATGGCAGTCTCACTTACTGTACCAACGTATTCCTGGGATGCCCCCCAAAAACCATCTTCCCAAATACGGTAATGGGTCAAACTGCTGTCACTATCTGTTTCATGCAAAAAGGCATAGACCGCATTCGCTGCCCCATTAATCATATTATGCTCTACCCAGCCGGATCCTAAGTCAGATTCTCCCAGTATAAGGATATCATCTCCCCATGACCCACTTGCCAAGCGAACACGATGCAGAGTTTTTAGTCCGAAAGGACTATTTGGATCTCTGTCTGGCTTCCAGTTATGTGTCCACATGACATGCACGTTATTTTCATTATCTGTAACCACATGGGCTTTGGCGTTAAGAAGATAGTCCCACAGGTCCGGCCCTGTTTCATAATCCCTAATATCAAAAGCTTCTGAAACAGCCTCAGGTGCACCCCAACTGGCGCCACCGTCTTGAGAATAACTATAATATACATCTGATCCCAGATATTCATATGGGGATACCTGACTCAAGTAGCTATTCCATACCACATGTATGGTTCCATCTGTACCTATTGTAATGGAAGGGTAGGAATGCGTGAGGTTTTCATTTGCCGTTGTTGTCTCTTCAACTATTGTTACTGGTGACGTAATGGCAGGATCATCAAGGCGGTAAAATAAGATATCACCCTCTTCTGCCCAAACAAAATAAGGGATATCGCCATTCATGGCTATAGACGGCATTTCTGACCATTCAGAACTGTTTGAGAGATTAGCTCCAGAACTATCAGAGGAGGTGCCTTGCATAAACTCGTTCACAAAGAGTTTGCTCTGTGCCTCACCGCTATTCTGTAAGACAAGCTGCCCATTGCCATCGTATGTTAACGTGGTGGTAATCACGCTATCAACGGTGTCGCTAACTACCTGTGTCAACCTGTTTTCGGCATCGTACGTGTAGTTTACGATAGTATTGTCCACGAATAGACGGCTTACCAAATTACCGTTTTCATCATACTCATACTCTGTGCCTTCTGAATCAGTTCCCGGCAAATGCGGCCGCTCTCCTAACCCGTAAGTAAACGCCAGGCCATTGCGATCTGTAAGGTTCCCTACTGCGTCATACTCATAGTTTTGCTGGAACGCTGCATCATTCGAGTCAATTGAATCCAAACGATTGAGGCCATCATAGGTTGGATTTAGCCACAGTGAAGTTGCCTGACTGTTGTCAGTCCACCAGTCTAACCGTCCAACCTTGTCGAAGAAAAGTTCCAGGTCTTGCACGACTTCAGAATTAACATTTGTCGTCTCCACGAAGGCGGGTCTGAATGTGGTGGCGTTATATTGAATAAGTTGCGTTGCTACTCCACCTAAATCCCACAGTTGTACCTGGCCTAATGCATCATACGTTGCATTGGCAAGATAGGTGTCTTCTCCAACAAGCCCTATTATTTGGTTGGCTGTGCCAAACGTATAAGTGATTACCTCACCATCAGGATACGTAATCGTTTGTAAACGGCCGAAATTGTAACCGTAACTGGTTGTAAACGTACTGCCATCGATCGTTTTCGTCTCTTGGAGTAACAGGCCGGTTGGATCATACTGCCACACAGTGTGGCCGGAACCATCCCACATTTCGGTACGAGTGTGATTGGGATACTCAAAGCTAACGGGCGCAGTTTCTGCGATGTCCAAACCCTCGGGGATTGTGTACGATTTGGTTGTCAGCCGACCTAGCACATCGTATGCCATCGTTGTTACAACACCGCGCGCATCCGTTTGCGTTTCCAGATTACCCCGCTGGTCATAACTATATAACCAGGTTCCCATATTCGGATCAACCAGTGATACCTTACGTCCAAGGCTGTCATAGGTAATCATGGTCTGGTTGCCTGCGTCATCAACGATTTGCAACCTGAGGTCAGACGTATTATCCAGGTAATTGTACTGCGTTGTAGTTGTCCCCCCCTCCATAACCGCCGTTATTCTTCCAAACGCATCCAGGCGATACTCCGTTGGTATTCCTTGTGCATCAGTAGCTATAACCGTTTGCCAATCTGGATAGGCATATTTAATGTGATCCGTGCCAAATTGATCATCCGTGCTATCTCGCGTTTCAACCGTTAACGGCCGTCCTAAAGCATCGTAAGTCGTGAGCAATTCACGTCGATTCGAGTCATCTGTGTAGGGCAGAGTGTGCATAATCGGGCGGCCCTGACTGTCGTAGGCATAGCCAGTCTTATTTCCCTCAAGATCTTCCTGATACAATTGTCCCAAACCATTATAGGATTGCACAAGATAATCTGTGCGACCGAAGGAATTAATATTTACCGTTAAACCATTAACTGCCTCGCTGATGCTATCATCACTGTATGTGTAGGAAACGAAATTGTTTTCTCCAGTTATCAGTTCTGGTCGGCCAAAATCGTCGTAATCATAGTAAGTTTGCGCTCCCCTCATATCACCCGTTCGCATCGCCAGACCAAAACGCGCATCATAATCAAAAGTCATCTGAGAACCATCTGGGTAGGAAACGACATCGGGAAATGTTTGATAGGTAGGATCGTACTGAATAGAGGTAGCATACAAATCAGAGCCTACCCAGCTTTCATCCACATTTCCTAACAAGTCGAAATGACTGTAGGTTATAAATGCAGGGCCGCCCGCTGATGAAAGATCCGGTTTTGTTACGGTAACACTTTCTATGGCACTGCTATTTGTATAAAAGACATAGTCATAATCCGTCTGGGAAACGAGAACTGAACCACCATTGTTGAATTGTTTAACAATAGTGGGGAGGGTGCTATTTAACTGTGAAGCAGTTGGTGGTAAATATTCAATTGCAGTGATGCGTTCATTATTTTCATCAATTCTGGATACATTACCGTATTCATCGTAGGAGTAACACGTTTGTAACACAGGCGCAGTTGCCCCCATAACCGTTTCACTGCACCTAACAACTACTGTCCCATTTCCATCAAGTACGTAGTTAAACGTGGTTGTAGATAGCTCATTTAGAGAGCGATACGGCTGCCCTATTAGAGCAGAATATGCATAATCCCTGCCGTTTGGATAAGAATAGTATGAACCTAATGAATGATAAGTTGTGGTACTCTCATTTTCAGGGGTAGTAATATTTATTTGTTGGTGACCCTTAAAACTACCCTCCACGAAAATGGAGCCCCCATAGTTATAGGAGGTTACAAAGACCTCCTGCGAAACCGCATCGTATATAGCGCGTGTCCTAACTCGCCAGCGATCCGTGTCTGGTTCTTCACCCTCTATGCTTCCCAGATAATTGTGATATACCCTGGTCGCAGCCATCCACGCCTCGATCTTCTCATATCCGTATGTCACGCTGCCACCATACCCGTTTGTAACTACTTGTAAATGACCCGTCTCAGCGTAGTTCAAAACGGTTTTGGGTAAGTAACTGGTTTCAGAGGCTCCATATTCTTGCATGCCTCTCAACATAAGATGGTACTTTTCAGGCCCATAGCCAAAAGGAGTACCTCCTCCTTGTGTATAGTACTCGTAGTTAAACAAATAGGTGCGTATACGTTCCCCACCCACATACATCTCAATTGACATAAGTGCGTCGCGCGGGCCATATTCTCCTCCTGGCCCCACATCATGCATTGTAAAAGGACCAGCATAGTCAGCCCGCCAACCAAAGCTATTGGTTGTTGCAGGATCAGGTTGTCCATAGATGAACTGAATTTCCCGCATACCGAGAGTGGTAGCCACGTCATTGCTCGTATACTCAATACTAATTGGCCAGGAAACACTACTTGCAGTTATTTCGGTCATGAAATCATAAACAACATATACATGTTGATCGTAGGTGATGTTGATTGTATTGCCATAACTATCCTGGATCTGCTCTAATTCATAGCGATATGCTTGACTTGGAGAAGATGCTGAATGAGGTAAAGAACTAGCCGACTTTAGAGTAAATCCAAATCGGTATTGCGTGCCATCTTGAGTGGTGACTAACCAGTATTTGCTGTCAACGCCATTATCCCCCCCATCTAGGAATGAAATTTTCCAATAGGTAGGATGTTCTGTGTAATAGGAAGTAGAAGATCCTTCTTGAATAAGTTTTTCGCTGACGCCGTTAAGATTCAAGTAATAATCTCCGGTGTCTACATCCAATTGTATCCAACCCAAACCAGCCAATTCAAAACCATGCCCAACCAGACCGGCTTGCTGATCCAGCAGCGTATCGGCAGCACCGGAATTGTAAACGAGGCTCAAATTGGGCTGCACGCCATGAGTACCTGGAGGAACCTGCAGCGGATACTGGTACGTTGCTGCCCCGGTTATCAGATCAACGCCCCCACCGCTTATACTGGGCAGACGACGTAACGGAGGTGTACCCATACCGTAGTTAGTAGCGACAGCAAACTCAGTAATGTTATCTGTTTCTGCCCACACTTTCCCTTGAGCAAAATCTACCGTTGTTGCAACTGGTTGCCAGAGACCCTCATCCTCATTCCAATAGAAAAACAGAATTGAATCAGCTTCATCCTCCGTTAGATCATATTGCTCGATATCGAGTTCAAGGGTAACGGGTTGGGCAAACTGCGTCACTGGCTCTCCAGTCAGCTCGGAAGTAGCGCTCACATCAAATCGGTTAAGGTTCCCACTATTTTGGGCTACCGCAGCCTGAAAAGGTACGTGTTCAACAATTAGCGTTTGGGTTATGGCCGTTTCAGGGAAAGTGAGCTGCAAATCCCCTTGAGCCGAAACTACTGTTTGTTCACCAGCCCCCGCGACAACCGTGTTTGTTACAATAACTGTCTCCTCTAGTCCAAGCTCGATTGCCACGTCATCATCCCTAGCTTGCAAGACAGAAATGTAATCGGTATATCCAAAGGTAACCTCCATAGTGTCCGTTGTAACGGCTGTAAGCGTGACCTCATATAAACCAGGGGCTTCATAGGTATGACTGGTTTGCGTCAACGTTTCGGTCACCGTAATGCCGTCGCCAAAGCTCCAAATATGTGAATCTGCCGAAGGTGCTACCTCGCTGGTAAACGTAACCGCTTCGGTCAGCCAAACCTGACGTACGTCCGCACTAAACAGAACGGTCGGGGTAACAACGCTGCTCCCAATCACCTCGGTAATAATATGACTCTCTGTTAGCGCTGGGGCAGTTAATTTAGGAGGTTTTGGTACTACTGCATTACCATAATAAAGCCAATAGCTTGTATTACTTTTTGTGAGCGGTGCCTGCAAAGCAAATGTAATCGTTGCTGTAGGGGAAATAACGGAACTAGTCTGCGTTGGTACAAGAGACCAGTTTTCTCCATTCCAGAACGTAATTCGCAGATCTTGGCCATTCTCCTGTAACTTACCTTCGTTAATTAGAAGGTCGGTATCACTTATAGTGGCTGTTACGGTATTATTTACAATATCATAAATGATAGGTACGGAGGGTGTCATAGTTAAGGGTCGTCGATAAGTGAAATCATCGTTCCACCAAACGGGTGGCCCATTATCAATTTCTTCTGTAATTGTGATTAATGTGGAGGCGGACAGCTGACTCACAGAATTACTGGCAGTAAGTGTCGCAGTATACGTACCAGCAACTGTGAATATATGACCAACGCTGCTTTTGCTGCCACTGTCCTCAACGGTGCCATCTCCAAAGTCCCAGCTATAGACTACATTCGTTCCGCCCGTAATAGAGGCCCACAATAAAGTCGAATCCCCTGGCATGGTTGGGCTGTCATTAAATATTTCTAAGTCAGTAATGAATTCGTCGCTTGTTGGTGTGGGCGACGGGGTCCATGTTGGCGTAGCTGTTGCCGTATCCGTTGGTGTTGGGGTCAAAGTCGGGGTTGGCCCACCACCAGTCTGTACAATAAGCTCCGGAGAATTAGCCGCCTCTCTGCTGGCAAAGGTAAGTCGAACAGAGGGATCAGTTGTACTAAAGCTTAAATTAACCAGTCCTTCCTCGCTAATGTATGACGTTATATCAATATCTGTCCAAGCATCTGCACTTACAACCCCAGATGAGTTAATCGTGCTGCCTAAGGCTGGTGCCGAATCATAGGTAATGCTGTTTTCCTGCCAACTGTTGTCTGCTACTTCTTTGACATCAATCCCAGTCGATGAAGTCTCAAGCGAGTACAATCTTAGCGTAGCCGACACAACAGGTCCGTCCAGGCCTTGTACATCAAACTGGAGATAGCTGGTGATTTCTGGTGAAGAGTCGGCAATTAGTGTTTGTATGAAACCATAATTCGTGGTAGATCGATTGCTCAAAACGGCCGCATCTGCCACAGGATTAAACGTAAAGGTGCTGCCTCCCCCCGGAAGTGGTGTTAGCGACGCAGTCGCTGTGGGCGTGATTGATGCAGTGGCTGTCGCCGTATTGGTTGGTGTAGCCGTCGGTCCATCTGTGGCGGTTGGCGTAGGCGTGGCCGTGTTCGTAGCGGTTGGCGTGCTGGTCGGCGTTGCCCCTGCAGCTGTCTCGATGAGCAGCTCTGGGGAATTCGGTGAATCCTTGGTGCGAAAGCGTATCGGATTACCGCTGGTAGTGGTAAGCCCAAAACTGTACAAACCATCGCCGGTTATATAGTTGGTGACGTCTATCTCCGTCCAGCTGTTGGTCGTTACCACTCCGGAGGTATTAATGACAGAACCCATCGTCGGTGCATTATTGTAAGTAACGGCCGTTTCATTCCAGCTATTATCGGCCACCGCGTGGACATCAAAGCCAGTCGTGTTATTGCTGCCCATAAACAGCCGCAGCGTGGCGCTGGTAACCGGACTATCCAGATTTTGCACATCGAACCGCACGTACCCGCGCTGCTCCGGTGTGGCATCCATCCAGATTAGAGAACTGGTACCAAAATTGGCAGTCGGACTATCAGCGTCCACATAGGTATCGGCCACCGGGAAGAATGTGTAGTTTGTCGCTACAGCGGCGGAACTTGTCGTCAGAATGGTGAAAACAGCAATAATACATAGAACGGTTAAGAACAATATGCGGCGGATAGAAAATCGGTTTGTCATTAGAGACCCCCATAAAATTAAAAAGCTTTACAACACTAAATGTCATTCGGCCGTTTTTTCTGACAAAATTGCTCAAATTGGTCTGTTTACGCCAGGAACAAGGCGTAGCAAAGCAAAGTGACAAACCGACTATTCTTCAGATCTGAACGACAAGGGCGAGGGGTGAGAACGAAAACGCAGCGACACGGATTCGGTGTCGTAACGGAGAATCTCGAAGCAAATTTAGATTCGGAGTTTGGACAAATCTTTCTAAATGATGAAAGACAATATTGGAAGGCGCTGAGAGGAAGCCGCGCTAATTATCAGGGAAGGCTATTCAGCGGCCAGGGCGGCCGTAACGGCCGTAGCCAGAGCCTGTACGTGCGGCTCGTCTACTAACTGATTGTGGTTGCCAGCAAGGGAATGCACCACGACCTTTTGCGCCACGCGCTGCCAGCCCATAAGGGGGTCTTTGGTGTCGCGGTAGATGTCGCGGTAGCCATCGCTGGATTTAAAGAGGGTGACCGTGCCCGGATAGAAGGTAGGTACGTAGCAAAAGTAGGCGCGATTGTTGATCAGGGTGATTTTTTGTACCCGCGCGTCTTCTTGCTCTTGCGGGTTGCCCACGGCCGTTTTCCCCCGCTGCTGTGTTACCTTCCGCGACAAACGATTCTTTTGATTGGCCATCATCTGGCGAAAGCCGACCCAGAAGCGATGGCGGTTTTTGATAAACAGCATTTGCTCGCGTTCAGGTGAGAAGCGCAGCATGCGGGCCGTGAGTTTGGTCGCCAGGCGCACCCACCGCAGCACGGGATGCTGTGCCGGGGTGTCGATAATGCCCACGAAGCAAACATCATGACCCCGCGCCGTGAGCTGCTGGGCCATCTCAAAGGCTACGGCGCCCCCCATTGAGTAGCCGCCCAGCTGGTAGGGGCCTTCTGGCTGATGGGTCAGCAAGGCTTCTACATAGTGGGCCGCCATTTCTTCAATTGAGGGATACGGCCGTGTCTTGCCGTCTAATCCCTTGGCCTGAAATGCATAAACGGGCTGCGTATCCGGCAGCCGACGGGCCAGCTTGGTGAAGACAAGCACGTGCCCCCCGCCGCCATGCACCAGGTAAAGCGGCTTTACCCCGGCAGCCCCTTCCTGAATTTGAACCAGCGTAGGCCACGCTTCTGCCCCGGACTGCTGGCGCAAAATGTCGGCCAGCTGGGCGATGGTGCCCGCATTGACCAATGTAGCCAGCGGCAGGTATTGGCCGGTAAGCTTTTCGATGTCGGCAAACAGGTTCATGGCCTGCCATGAGGTGCCGCCCAAGTCGAAATAGTTGTCATGAATGCCTATGCGGGAAAGCCCCAGCACCTCTTCCCACAAATTTTTCAGATCTAGCTCCAGCCGGTCACGCGGGGGCACGTACCTAGTTTGTTTCGGACCAATGGCTGGGGTCTCATTTTCTATGGGCGCGACGGCCGTGTGCAGCGCCGACCAGGGCAGGGCTATCTGCGCCAGAGGCTGCTCTACGTCTGCTAAAAAGGCATCAAGCAGGCGGTTGAACATCTGTACGGCCGTTTCTTGCTGCACGTCGCTAAAGATATCGTTGTGAAAATCAAACTTCAGCACCAGCACGCCGCTGCCTTCAAAATCATGAACGTGCAGGGCAAAGCTGTCGCTGCTGTGGCCGGTTCCCAGATGCCTGTACCTTATCGCCTGGCCGTCAAAGGTCAGCAACGGCCGTGTATGGTAGTTAAACATCAGGTCGTGGGCCTTGTTCTTCAATGAAATGCTGGAGCCATGCTGGGCAAAGCGCATGGCGCCCCGAGTTTGCTGCTTCAATTTTTGCACCAGAGAAGCCAGCGTTTCTTCCTGTTCAATGTCCACCACAAAGGGACAAAGCTCCATGAGCAGGCCAATGGTCTGCCGAAACGCCTGGGTTGGCCGGTTGTGCATGGGAGCCAAAAAGGTAAGCCGCTCGTTGCCGGTGAGATGGTGCACCAGGGCAAAGAAAAGCGCAGCCAGCAAATTAAACATGGTCAATTCGACTGTCAAATCCCGAAATTCAGCCTGCTCGGCCATCGCCTTTAATTTGGCCGTTCGCTCTTCATCCAGGTTGAACTCTACCCGGGTAGCGTGGCTGCTTTTTTTGCTGGCGGATTGGCTAAAGAAGCGCAAGGGCTGCACGGTCTTGTCTAGCTTTTGCTGCCAATGCCGCTCCGCGCGTTCAAACTGGGGAGAATCCCGATAGGCGCGCTCAACGTCGCAATACTTTTGAAAAGGAATAATGGGCAGTAAAGCATGCGCTCCATCGGGATAAATGAAGCTTTTATAAATGCGAGCAATGACGCGATAGACGTAAAACGCAGAAACGGCGTCGGCAATGAGGTGATGCTGGTTTTGCAGCCAGAGATAGGCTTCCGGGCCAACTTTTGCCAGGGCAAACTGCACCAGAGCCGTAAATGGATCAAAGGGTGTGGCGGCCACCTGGTACAGCCATTTTTGCGCCGCCTCGTGTGGATTCTCTTCAGCGGAAAAATCCTTAATCTTTATCGGCGCTATAGCCTGGGGCTGGACAACCTGCTGGGGCACGCCATCGACCACCTGAATAATGGTGCGCAGCGCCTCGCTTTGGTCCATGGCCGACTGTACGGCCGCACAAAACAGTTCTACGTCCAGGGCCCGGGGAATATCGAAAAGCAGCGGGGCGGCATACAGCGGCACGTCTGGCCGCATCTGGTAGCCTGTCCAGTAGAGCATCTGCATGCGCGTCAGGTTAGAACGGGCATACAGATCACCTGCTATTTCTTTTTCTGATACGGCCGTTGCTTTCGTCAAATTCGCTTGCATTCCCAGATCGCCTCTAAGTTTCCAAACTTTACACAGGTGCCCCTTGTTTTTCGCGGGCCTGGTCTAAACTTTGTTGCAAATAACGCGCCAGCTTGGCAACATGCGGCTTGTGCAACATGCTGCTGTGGGAACCCGAAACTGTGCGCAAGGTAATGGGTCGGTTTACATAATCTACCCACTCATTGGCGTTGTTGGCCGGGTTCAATAGTGGTCGACTTTGGGCCTCAAAGACAATCACCTCGCCGTCATACCCTGCATGTGTGTACTCAATCAGGGCCTCCAAATGGGCCTCAATTAACTTTTGCCGATATTGTGGCAAATCGTCTGCCTGGTCGATCACGTCCGTTGCCGTCATATTGTCTTCTTCCGACGCTGCGCTAATTTTTCGCCAGAGTGCGCGCAGAGCAACGCGCCCTTTGCGCCGCACGCGCGAGGAAATTTCACCCCCGCCCAGGCGCATGAACTCGCGCAGCCAGTAGGGGCTGTTCTGCACAAAATCAACAATGAAACGGCCGTTTAGCGGAGCGCGTTCACTAAAGTTGGCGGGGGGCGGATCGATCACCGTAAGAATGGGCACCTCTTCGCCATCAGCCTGAAGCTGCCGGGCAACCTCGTAAGCAATATCTCCGCCCATGCAGTAGCCGCCTAAGTAGTAGGGGCCAACGGGCTGCACCTGCCGAATTTGCTGCACATAAAAAGCTGCCATGTCTTCCAGGCGATTAAATGGCTCTGCTTCGCCATCCAGGCCCCGGGCCTGCACGCCATAGAAAGGCTGCTCGTCATCCATCAGGTCCGCCAGGTCTTTCAGCCACAAAATATCCCCGGTGACGCCGTGAATACAGAAGAATGGCGGCTTGCTGCCGCTGGTGCGAATAGGCACCATTGATGTCCAGGTTTGGCCGTCTTCCCCCTGGCGAATCAGGTCGGCCAGGGCCGAAATGGAGGGCGCCTGAAACAGCGTGGCCAGCGGCAAATTGTGCCCGGTAACGGACTGCATCTCTGTAAAGAGGCGTACGGCCGTCCAGGAGTTGCCTCCCAGATCAAAAAAGTCATCATAAATGCCAATACCAGCTTCCCCCAGCACATTTTCCCAAACGCCTACAAGCTGCTCTTCCAGCTCGTCACGAGGGGCAGCGTAGGCCGGTTTTCCGCTTTCCGTGTCACCAGCTTTGGCCGCGCCATTGGCATAGGAGGTGGTGGAAACGGCCGTTGGCAGCGCCAGCTCATCCAGGGGAGTGTCTACATCAGCCAGATAGGCATCCAAAATTTGCTTAAAAGCAGCCAGCGTTAAGTCACGCTCCGCCTGGCTAAAAACATCTTCATGAAAGTCAAAGAAGAAGGTCAAGTTGCCGTCCACTTCAAATTCATGCACGTGCAGAGCAAAGCTGTCGCTGCCCGCGTGGGGATGCACCAGCGTCTGTTCTACGGGTTTATCCTCAAACAGAAGCTCGGGCCGGTGATGAAAGTTAAACATGATGTCCAGCAGCTTGCTTTCCATGGCAACGGCCGTGCCATACTGATAATGAATCAGCGTTTGCTGGAGCGATTTGCTCACTTTCTTGGTCAGCGTGGCAAACGTTTCGCCCTCTTCCATTTCTACTACCACGGGGCAAATTTCCATCAGCAGGCCAATGGTGCGCTTCATGGGCTTGGTGGGGCGGTTGTGAAAGGGCATCATGGTTGCCAGACGTTGGTTTCCCGTCATGTAGTGCAGCTGGGCAAAGTAGATGGTCAGCAGCACGTTCAACATGCCCAAATCGTAGGTCATCTTAATGACGCCGGGGCGCTGCATGGCATCCTTCAGCTTTTTAGAACGTTCGGAATCCAGCTTGAAGGCGACGCGCTGCATCCGATGGCTCTTTTTTTGGTGGGAACGGCCGTAAAACCGGAGCGGCTCTATGCCGTCCGCCAGCTGCTTCCGCCAGAAAGCGCCCGATTTCTCATATCGGGGTGAAGCGGTATACCCTTTTTCAAACTCAACGTACGCCTCAAATGCGGGGATGTCTGTCTTTGGCGTCATGGTTCCCTGCTCTTTGGCTTCGGCATACAGGCTCATGACGCGGCGATAGACGATAAAAACAGAAGCGGCATCGACTATCATGTGATGCTGATTGATGTACCAAAAATAAGCATCTTCTGCCAGCTTAATCAGTACGATGTCATAAGCGCATTGGCTAATGTCCAGCGCCAGCTGGCTGCGGGCATTCAACCACTCCTGCAGAAACGCTTCCGGAGCGGCTTCAGTGGAAAAATCAAGCTGTTCCAATGCCTTGGGCGGCTCGGGCAAGACAACACGCCAGGGCACGCCATCCTGGTTGCGTACAACGGTGCGCATGGCATCACTACCCTGTATTACTTTGGCAACGGCCGTTGCGAATAAATCAACATCAATTGGCGCATTGAGCCGAAACGTGACGATGACGTTGAACAAGGGTGAACTAGGGCGCAGGCTTTGGCCAACCCAATAGATCATTTGCAGCTTGGTTAAATTGGAGTTGGCGTAGATATCTTTTCGACTTTGCCTGGACATCTTTTCTAGTGAAGCTGTTGCTTGCATACAAATCCCCTACCAAAACAAGAACAAGGTTGCTCTGCCAGCAACCTCCTGTCGTTATTTACAGGAGGTGCGCAGCAAGTAAAAGCGGGAAAGTTTTTGAAATCAAGGAAGCGCGATTCGTCCGCTTTTACTCAAGCTTACCCAAACGAATATTTATAAAGCTTCTTAACTGGCAGCAAACTTACCAACCGCATCAACGCAAGTGGCACACCCAGGGCAAAAAAGATCATAATCGGTTGGTACAAAATCTGATATTCCAAAATCCAAGGCACAAATCTAAACAGCAAGGTTCCTACAAGCTCCAAAACCTGCTCATGAACCAGGTAGATGCCAAATGCCTTAGCCCCAATATCCATAATTTGCGGTGTAAGCGGCAGCTTTAGCTTTTCAACAGACAGCATTGCCAGCATAAACAGGCCAGCATAAATGTTGGTGGTATACGTAGAAAAGAAATCAATCCACGGCTGCCCAGACAGAGCCAGCAGCACCTCGAACTCTACCAGCGAGAGGAGATAGAAGACGACCGTCCCGACCACCAGCTTGTTTCTGTGCCGCAAGAAGAACGGCTTGAAATCGCCAATGTGAAAACCAAATACAATGCCTAAAGCAAACCAGAAAAGACGACGAGGAAAGAACCACAGCGGTGTCAGGGAGATCAGGGTGGGAACCACCGGCTCGCCAAGGCCAAATAGCTGTAAATAGCGCAACGTTTCCACAAACAACATCATTACGGCCGTTACCACCAGCAGCCACTTCCAATGCTTCTTAGCCAGCGGCACCAAAATGGGCGACAGCAAATAGAGCTGAATCAGCAGCGGAATGTAGTAATATGACCCCGTCGCCCCACCAATCAGCAGGCGACGAACATATTCCCAAACGTTGGGATACACACGGTTGTAAAAAACTGCCTGACCAACAAAAATGATGATCGACCATACAAGATAGGGTATTAATAAGCCAACAACCCGGGCTTTTAGAATAGGCCACTTTATCTTTGCATCCTTACGTCCGGCGGCAAAGGCAATGAAATAGCCCGAAACCATTAAAAAGACAGGAACGCCAAAGGCAATAAAGCGCCGAACAACAGATAACCCCCAGTACGTGGCAGAGTGAACCTGATCGTAGCTGGGGCATCTAACCGGGGGAGTAAGGTCTTCACAAGAAGCAGCCACCTCTGGTCTGTATCGCCAGGCCAGATCAAATGTTGCCTGGTACCCAAAGGTGGCTGAATGGTTCAGGATTAAACCCAAAATACCCAGTCCCATGAGCAGTAAAAATCTTCTGGTCATTTAGGGATATATCCTTCTATAAATGTTTTTACTGTTTTGGGTATTAAATTAGCTCTGAGAAGCGACGTAATCAGACATTGATTTTACGCTCTGGAAATTGTCAATTGTCACATCTTCATCGGGCACTTCAATGCCAAACTTTTCTTCAACGAAGGAAACAAGACGAAGAATACCCAACGAATCGATAATACCGGCAGCCAGCAGGTTTTCGCTTTCATCCAGTTCGCTGCTGGAACCATTCATTAATTCTTCGCGGATGTACTCTTTCAAAACAACAGATGCATTCATTTTTATTGATCTCCCATTGGAAAATATTGATTACCAGAGCAACGCTGTAAAAGCCCAAAGAACTTCAAAATAGAACAAGTTGAAATCTGGTATTTACTAGAGCAAATCACATAAAAAGCTTTTCTATGATTTACTACGAATTAAGCGTGCTCTTGAAAATACGCTATTAATCTACCAGTGAAATCTTGAGATAAGCCTTACAACATCAAACGTGCAAAGTGTCTAGAATTTTGGATCTTCCTGACATGACACCATCAATAAAATCGCTTTCGTAAATTCCGGCTTGTTTGGCCATTTCCAGGAAGTTGGTAGAGCGATTGGAAATGTCGGAAGCAACTAACATCATCTCCAGTTCAACCAGCGGCATAGACTTCATCAAATCAATTACCAGCTCTGGGTCTACCCCGTCACCACCGTAATCACCCAGGGCTAACGAACGCGAGAAGCCATAGTGCTGCCGCAGGCGCGTGTCTAGCATTCGGGCATAGTTCTCGGCCCGGTCTGGGCGCTTGAAGGTAGATTCAATAACCCAGGAAATAACGGAGCCCGCGTAGAATGCGGCTTGAATACCGTGCGAGAAGATAGGGTCGACAAAGGCCCCAGCATCACCAATACAGCCGAAATTTGTCCCCGTCAGCTGTGTGGAATAGTAAGAGTAATCTGGCCGAAATGTTAGCGAGTTTTCAACGTATTCGGCGTTTGCCAGCAGTTCACGCAGATAAGGGATCTGTCGCACAGTTTTGAGGAAATATTCCTCCTGCTCTTTTTTCCCCATGCGTTTGATGTTACCCGTGTTGATGATAAGGCCGATGCTTGCACTTTTACGCAGCTGAATGTGCCAGCTCCAGCCGTCTTCAAAGGAGTTGATGAAGGTAACTGGCTTAACTTTGCCAACGCTTTCCGGTCCGTAGCTGCAGCCGTCTGCGGCCACAAAGTTGGCGTTGGTAAAGTAGCCCCACATCCCCAAGAAGGTACGATGACCTTCTACGAGCTTGCGCGACTTAAACTGCTTGGCAAGAACGGTACCAGGGCCACTGGCATCAACCACGTAGCGACATTGGATTGCCCCTGCACCACGTGTCCCTTCTCGCATATCATGATAGCTAACAACTGGCTGCTCGCAGGAAAAATCCACGCCGGTAACGTTAACTTCTTCGTGTACCTGGGCGCCCTGTGAAGCAGAATGTTTGAGCAGAAGATGATCGAATTCATCTCGCTCCACGTGAAGTGCGGGGCGGTCGTAGCCAAAGCTAGAAAAGTTGAACTGATGAATACGGCCGTTCCACACGGTAATCCCACCAGCCTTCGCCAAAAAACCCTCTTCTTCTATCTTTTTTGAAGCGCCAGACAAATCTGTAAACTTCCAAAAATGCGGAATTAAACTCTCTCCAACCGTGGGGCGAGGATGACGTGCTTTCTCCAGCAAAACCACGTCAAAGCCGCGTTGGGCCAGTAGCGCAGATGCATGACTGCCCGCAGGCCCACCCCCAATTACTACAACATCACTGCGACTTGGAACACCTTCATTCGTATTCATGCCTTTAAAATTCCTTTCTCCTGAGATTTCATAAAATTACAGATGTTCGCTAAACACTACTAGCGAACATTTCAATCATCACTACTTCTTTTAAATAAAGGCAAATTTGTTCAGTGCATCACGGCCTATTTCTAAGAAAAAATAGGCCGTGACAGACAGTTCCAGATTTGTGTATTACGTCAGCGATTAGTCGCTTGCAACGTGACTAAATAGAGTAGGTTTTTCTTTTTCCAGGCGTGCCATTTTTGCATTTACCTTCCGTACCGCCTGCAAGCCACGCGAAGGTTCTTTTTGGTAGATGCGGCCAGCAAAAATGTCTATAAAATCTTCGTTGTAGCGCGTGTGGGCAAAGAAGGCAAAAGAAATTGGGCTGGCCCAGAAACAATCCAGCACGTCTTGAATCGTGTCCATTCCCAGCTCGCAATGCTCCTCATAAGCTGCAAAGGGATTTTCCAGGTCACGACCTACCCCGTCATGAAGATAAGCGGTAATCGCCTCGGCTGCCAGACTTGCTTCTTTTAGGGCAAAATGAAGCCCAAAGGAAAAAATAGGATCAATAAAGCGATGGGCATCTCCGACACTGATGAACCCCTTGCCCGTAAAGCCGCGAATATGGTACGAATAATTTGATGTTGCCCTCACTTCTTCAACAAGGGTTACATCAGGCACGCGGTCTGAAAGGGCCGGGTTTATTTTGTGCATCTCGCGCAGATAAAATTCGCGCATGTCTTCATTCGCTTCGCGATAATAATCAGAGGGAGTGACGACACCAATACTGACGGTCTCTTCATCAATGGGAATAAACCAGGCCCAATGATTTTTCTTTTCATAGAAAATCAGCGTGTTGTCCTCTTCATCACGCTTGGCGTTTTTCACATGGGAGTAAATTGCAAGTTGGCGGTCATATTTACCCCGCTCTTTCTGGCCGGCAATGCCAGCAGTCGACAAAAACGTTGCCTGGCCTGAGGCATCCAGCACCACCTCGGCCTCAATCGTTTCAGTCTCGCCATTCTCCAGCCGAACCTCAACACCATAGACGGTGCCATCTTCTTTTTGCAATACTTTAGAAGCCTTGCCCTGCACTAACTCAGCGCCATCCTTAAGCGCTTTGTCTAGAACAATGCGGTCAAAGTCACTGCGCTTTACTTGCCACGTAGAGTTCTTGACAAGCTTGCCTTCTTCATCGCGCTTCATAACGGGCAGCCAAAAAGTGCCTTTGCCACCCTGACCATACACGGTAACGCCGTGTTTAATCGTTTTGGGAATATTTTCCATCTCGGCTTCGAGCCCCAGCTCGCGCACCGACTGACCACATTCGCCCGTCATGGACTCGCCGATGTGAAATCGGGGGAATGTTTCTTTTTCAATAATGATGGATTTGATCCCACGCTTTGCCAGATGAATAGCGCTTGCCGCGCCACCGGGACCACCACCAACAATCACAACTTCCGTCTTTTTCATGAATCTAACCTCGTTGGGGCAAAAGAAAACAGCCTAATGCCTTCTCCTACCTGATTTTTGCCGCGCTGATTCCTGCTCAAGTAGCAACGACTTCCTCTAAGATGTTTTCAGACATTGCCTGAAGCTCACGTCTATTAATTTTCCCAGTCGATGTGCGTGGGAAATCTGCCATAACATAAATCTTGGTCGGCACGGCATAGGGTGGTAACTTTTCACCAACATGCTTGGCCAAAAGGCTCTGCGTTAACTCTGCGTCTTCATTGGGAATTACGGCCGCTTCAATCAACTGACTGCCATTGCCATCTGAAACGGTGTAAACGGCCGCTTCCTTCACATTATCATGCGAGAGCAAAGCCACTTCTACTTCATCCAGCTCCACTCGGTAACCGCGCGTTTTTACCTGGCGATCCTTGCGGCCAAAGTATAAAAAGTTGCCGTCTGGTAGCTGCTGCACCAGATCGCCTGTACGGTAAAAAACATCTTCATAATGGCCAAATACCGAACGGCGGAAAAACCCTTTCTCATTTAGATCGGGCCGACCCCAATAACCGCGCATCACCGTGCCGCCTCTTACCAGCAGCTCGCCAATTTCCCCTTGCGCCACAGGTTGGTCATCGCCGTCAACCACCAGCATCTCTTCATTGGCGCAGGCCAGACCAATAGGAATGGTGTCTTCCATATCTTCCGGCAGTTCGGGCACGTGGTAATAGGTGCAGACGTTTGTCTCCGTGGGGCCATATAAATTGCTAAATTTCTTATCCAACCACAGCTTCATCAGCTCCCGCAAATGCTTGGTGGGGAACACCTCACCGGCAAATAGCACCCAACGCAGCGCGCTCAAATCACGCGAATCCAGCGCCCCACGCTCCATTAGCTGAATGAGCGCAAATGGCACCGTGTAAGAAACCGTAATCTTTTCGTCCTGCAAAAGCTGCGAATGGCTCGCGGGAAACTTGGTAACATATTCGGGAATAATGACCACGGTGCCGCCAGCCAGCATCGTAGCAAACAGATCAAATGTAGAAAGATCAAAATGGTAAGGCGCATGATTCGTTACCCGATCTTCATGCGTCAGGCCATATTCGGCGCAGGCCCACTCGGCAAAGCTTAAGGCGCTGCGGTGGGTGTGCATAATGCCTTTGGGCGTGCCGGTCGAGCCGGAAGTGTAAAGAATGTAGGCTAAATCTTGCTCAATCACATGGATATCTGGCTGGTTGTGCAGGTCAGGATTCGTAACCTCTTCCCATAGAATGCAGTTGACATCCAAATCATCTTGCGGGGCAACGCCTATCAGGCAACTTAAATCAGTATCGGTAACCATGCAGCGCACCTGCGCCAGCTTGTTTTGCTTGGTAATAACCACATTGATCTGGCAGTCACTGATGACATAGTTCAGCCGCTCGACAGGAGCGAACGGATCCAGCGGCACGTAGGCAGCGCCTGCCTTCATGATGCCGTAGATAGAAACGGCCGATTCAATATCTTTGTTAATGTAAATGCCAACGCGATCGCCCCGCTTCACGCCCTGCTGCTGCAATACATAAGCCAGGTTGTTGGCCTGCTGCTGCAGCGTGGCGTAAGAGATGCCTTTTCCGTTACAGCGAATGGCATCACGATCCGGATACTGTGCGGCCGTTTGGTCAAGTGCTTGTGGCAAAGAATAAATCATCTCTACAACCCCAATAATCTAGAAATAATATTTCGCTGAATATCGGAGGTGCCAGAGTAAATGGTGCCTCCAATTGCGTCGCGCAAATCGCGCTCAATTTCAAATTCAGTCATATACCCATAGCCACCCAAAATCCGAATGGCGTCCATGCTAGAGGCCACATATGCCTCGCTGAGATACAGCTTGGCCATCGCTGCTTCCATGGTGGCTGTTTTCTTTTCCTTTTTTAACCAGGCAACCTTGTAAAGCAAATTACGGGCCGTTTCCAGCCGTACTTTCATGTCTGCAATACGATTGGAAATAGATTGATACTTGCCGATGGGCTGTCCGCCTTGTTTGCGGTCTCGCGCGTAGCGAATGCATTTTTCTAGCTGAAACTCCATGGCCCCCAGGTGGCTGCCCAAAATGCAGCTGCGCTCCCATTCCATCGAATGGGCAAAGATTTTGGCACCGCCGCCTTCACGTCCCAGCAAATTTTCTTCGGGAATAAAGCAATCTTCCAGCACCAGCTCACCCATCGGAGAGGTGCGCAGGCCCATCTTTTCGATGTCGCGGCTCACGCTGAAGCCCGGCGTCCCCTGCTCCACAATAAAGGCAGTGATTCCCCACATGCCCAACTTCGGATCTTTCGTAGCAAAGACCACGGCAATGTCGCAAATAGGCGCGCTGGTTACAAACATCTTTGTGCCGTTCAGGCAGAACCCGCCTTCAACTTTCTCGTAGCGCGTGCGCAGGCTGTAGGCATCGGAGCCAGAATCGGGTTCCGTCATGCCGTGCGCCCCAATAAGTTCACCGCTAATCAGGCGTGGTAAATATTTTCTTTTCTGCTCGTCACTACCTACGGTTAAGATGGGATGCTGCACGCTCCACATTTGCGCGTTGAGGGCAAAACTGAGGCCATTGTCACGACTGCCATACCCCAGGCCTTCCATGGTTAGCATCGTGGTGAGGATGTCCATATCTGAACCACCGTATTCTTCTGGAAAAGAAAGGCCCAAGATGCCAAAATCGGCACATTTTTGCCAGTTCTTGCGCGAAAATTCGCCTTCTTTATCTCGCTCAACCATTCCCTGGTTGAGTTCCTTTTGGGCAAATTCGGCTACCGAGCGTTTAAATTCTAACTGCTCTTCACTCCAAGAAAAATCCATATGGTTTGTACTCGCTTTTATTTATTACTGTTGATTTTTTGTTCGATTAAGCTTTTATTATCTGCAACAAACGGGCATGTCTAAGTTTTGTCCAGTTTTTAGGTTAGGCTAAATAGCTTACAGCCAGACTTGTGTTCATTACTGGATGGTTGGGATGATGGCCACATTGAGGATCTCTGATTGAGAAAAAACCTGTGATAGGATGCTGTCTATAGCAATTATTTGGTAAAGAAATCGCCTTTTCTTCAGTCAAAGTTTCACAGCAGCAGGGTCGACTTGGATAGGTGGAACAGACTGAATTTCAGCCTAAAGTTATCATTGTAAGGTTTCGTTTTGTCTTACGGCCGTTTCCCACCAATCACCCGTAGCCGCCCCTTTCTACAGGAGAAAACTGAACGAATTGTCGTGGCCTGCTACATGGATAATTGGCTTTGCCCCAGGTAGCATAAACGTTTTTATGGGGTTGTGGAATAAGAAGATAGGGGGGTATGAATCAATGCCGGTATAGCCGGTCTAGAAGGCGTCGCATTTCGTGATATTCGGCCTCGCCCACTTTACGGCCGTGCGACAGCTCGAAACAGTCCGGCAACGGCCGCGTCACCTCTGCGGGGGCACCGTTGGCAGCCATGAAGGCAGCAATACGTTCGGCTTCCCGCTGCGGATTGGCACAGACGTCTTTGTAATGAACGGTTAAAAAGCACTGCTCGCCAACGGCCGTTCGCTCCTGGGCAATGTTTTTCTCCACGTAATAAACCTGCTCGCAGACCTGTTCCAACACGCTTTTGCCATCCACATTTTCACACTCATGCGGGCGAGCGCCCAGCCAGTGCGGGTAGCGCGTTGTCCGCGCCTTGTATATTGACTGCGCGGTGTCCAGCGGATCGCGCATTACCTGAATGAACAAAGCATTCGGAAACACCTTGCGAATGGCCCGAATACGCAAGCTAAGCACCGTTGTCTTGTTGAAGAAAGGCAGGCCAAATATTTGCTCTGTGGCGGCAACAGCCCGATACATGCCTTGCACCTGCTGCGGTGAAAGGGCCTCTGGCTCCACCGGCCCGTACCGGTCGCGGAACCAATAAGCCCAAACTGTTTCTCCTTCGGCCGGGGCGCCTCGCCCTTCCGTTCGGCCGAAATTGCTCTCAAAGGAGCCGGTCATTTTGTCGCCACCCATGCGTTTGGCCAGTTTGGCTGTGGTTATCGGCAATGGCTTGCCTAAATGGAAGCTGGAGATAGCGGTCAGGTTCGAGAAATAAGACGTAGGAATTGTCCAGCTGACAATCTGGCGGGTCAACGTCGTGCCGGCTCTGGGTGGGGCCACAATAAACGTCGGGCTGTATTGCAGCTTGTGGCCATCTCGCTGTACTTTCTCTAGAACGTTAAGTCCGTAAAACATTACTTTGTCTTGCAGCTTACCAAAGCCAGAAACAGCCATTCTTTATTCTCCTACAATAGGAATCACAAAAATTGAACTCACGACGTATGCTGAATAAGACAAGTTGGGGCGAACCGCTCAGCGATGCGCCTGCTGCACCTTATCCAGTCGCGCTTGCAATGCAGCCGCAACTTCTTTTACAAAAGGTTCCTGAATCACGCCAATGTGATGCGTGGGAAATTGACACATCTGCACCCCGGCCGTTGCCCGACTTTCCCAACCTAATGTCTGATCTAAAAAAGGATTTCGCCGCACCATTAGCATATCGATCGTTCCCTCAAAATCGCCAATGGGTTTATACACCTTGCGCGATTTACCTGTAACAAACTCCATTAGATAATAATCCCGGTGCTTTCTTAAAACTGGAGCGCCTGTAGCCAGGTACAGCCAAAAGATAAAGCGCTTGCCCTGCTGAAAAGTGCGAATCAGGTATCTTCTGGAACGGAAAAGGAAGCCAAAACCAGCCCGCCGCATCTTGCCAGAAAGAGTTGTTGGAACATCTTGGTCAAAGCCAAAGAGGGGCAGTTTCCCTACCTGCGGCCCTACTCCTTCCTGCTTACGCTTGAACAGAGCACTCCGGTCTGCCAGGGCCGATGGCTCGATGAGTGCCAGCAAAGCAACCTCTTTCCCGGCCTCTTGCAGCAGCCGCGCCATTTCATACACCACCATCCCCCCAAAGCAAAAACCGCCCAGGTAATATGGCCCCTCCGGCTGGAACTGACAGATTTCGTCTACGTACTGCTGGGCCAGTTCCTCAACCTTAGGAGGGTCCACCCGATAGCCAGTCCAGTCCGGCGGCTGCACGCCGTACAGCGGCTGGTCATCCGCCAGGTTGTCGGCCAGCTTCTGATAGTTGAACACATGCCCGGCACCACCATGCACCATATAAAACGGCGGGCGATTACCGCCAATTTTAATAGGTACCAGGGCAGACCAGGCTTCAGACGGCCGTTGCTTTTCAATCACTTCTGCCAGCTGCGCCACCGTTGGATATTGGAACAGCAGCGTAATGGGCAGACCCTTCATAATTTGCCTGTCAATTCGAGCAAATACCTGCGTTGCCAAAAGCGAATGCCCACCGAGCGTAAAAAAGTTATCGTGGACGCCGATCTGTGGCACCTGCAAAATCTTTTGCCAGATAGCTACCAGCTGCGCTTCGACGCGGCTGCGCGGCGCTACGTAAACAGTTTCTCGGCTGGCTGCGTCCTGGCTGGGTGCGGGCAAGGCACGTCTGTCTACCTTGCCATTCGGTGAGATGGGGAAGGCATCCAGCGGTACAAAGGCATTGGGCACCATATAATCGGGCAGCGTCTCCTGCAAAAAGCTGCGCAAAGTGGACACTGACGGAGCAGAACCGTTGGCCGACAGCAAATAAGCAACCAGCCGCTTATCCCCAGGCGCGTCTTCACGGGCCAGAACAAGCGCATCGCGCACGGCCGTATGCTCTCTTAGCGCCGTTTCAATCTCGCCCAGCTCAATACGGAATCCTCGCACCTTCACCTGATGGTCAATGCGGCCCAAAAACTCCAGCGAGCCGTCCGGCAGCCACCTCACCAGATCGCCACTGCGGTAAAAACGACGGTTTCTAAAGGTCAGGCGGTCACTTAGATTCAGCTCAACAAACTTCTCAGCAGTAAGTTCTGGCCGGTTCAGGTAGCCACGCGCCAGCGCCAGATCACTGCCAATGTATAGCTCACCGGGAATGCCCAGGGGCAGTGGCTGCTGGTGATCATCCAGCACCAGTACCTGGAAGTTATTGATCGGCTGGCCAATGGGCGGTACGCGCGCGCCATCTTCCACGATGATCATCGTGGTGCAAACGGTGGCCTCAGTGGGTCCGTAAGCATTCACGAAGCGCCGACCAGGAGCCCACCGAGCCGCAATCTCTGCCGAGCAGGCTTCACCAGCAGACACAATTGTCTTCACACCGCTTAGATCATCGGGCGACATGACCGCCAGCGCCGAGGGTGGCAGCGTAACCACCGTAATTTGCTTATCGCGCAACAGATGAATCAGCGCCGGTCCGGGCATCATGCTGCGCTGCGGGGCAAGCACCAGGGTTGCCCCCGCTAGTAGTGTTGTTGTGACCTCGGAGACGGAAGCATCGAAGCTAAAGCTGGCAAACTGTAGGCAGCGGCTGTCCGGCTTCAGGTTAAACGTCTCTATCTGCGCTTCAGCCAGGTTGGGAATGCCGCGATGCGTAACCAGCACGCCCTTTGGCTTGCCTGTGGAACCAGACGTGTAAATAACGTAAGCCAGATTTTCTGGCCCCACCCCGCTATTTGGGTTCTGAACCGGTTCATTTTCAGCTTTGTGCCAATCTTTATCCAGCAAGAAAACGGCCGCTTCCGCTTGCGATAATGAATCAATGGGCAAGTCAGCTAGAAGCGGTTCCTGAGTCAGCAAGGTCTTGACGCCAGAATCGGCCAGCATGTAGGCCAATCGCTCCTGAGGATACGTGGGGTCCAGCGGCAAATACGCCCCGCCCGCCTTTAGAATAGCAAGCAAGGCAATCACCATGTCCGGCGACCGCTCCACAGAAATACCTACCAGCGTTTCTGGACCAACGCCCTGCCTTTGTAGATAGTGGGCCAGCTGATTGGCCTTTTTGTTTAGCTGACTATACGACAATTGTTCATCTTCGTAAATTAGGGCTAGCTGGTCTGGCGTTTTTTCCACTTGCAGCTCAAACAGCTGGTGCACGGTGGGCACAGGATGGTTGTAGGAGACGGCCGTATCGTTCCAGCCAGCCAGCTGCGTCCATTCCGCCTCCGTAAGCATTTCTAACTGGGTGATAGGCGTGTCTGGATGGGCCACAGCAGCAGCAGCCAGCGTTTGGAGATGGCCTGCCATCCGCGCCAGCGTCTCCGGCTCAAACAGGTCAACGTTGTAGACAAATGAGCCGGTTAGCCCGCTATCGGCTGCAGTCAGCGACAGGCTGAGATCAAACTTGGCCGCGCCAAAATCAACCTCAAGCGAACGACAGTTCACCACGCCATCCAACTGTAGCGGGGGGCGAACGGCCGTTTCCAGGGTAAACAACGTCTGAAAAATGGGGTTATAGTTGAGCGAACGCTCCGGCTGGAGCTCTTCCACCAGCTTTTCGAAGGGCACATCCTGACGATCAAGCGCACCCAGCGTCCCTTCCTTCACCCGTGCCAAGAGCTGGCGAAAGGTGGGCGCATCGCCCACGATGGTGTGCAGCGCCAACGTGTTGACAAAAAAGCCAACGATTCCCTCTATTTCTGCCCGGTTGCGGTTTGCCACCGGTGAGCCAACAACCACGCTTTTCTGCCCGGTGTAGCGGGACAGCAGCACTTTAAACAGCGCCAGCGTTGCCATGAACAGGGTGGCACCTTCCTGCCGGGCCAGCGCCTGCAACCCATCAGCAGTTGATTTTGGCAGTGTCACTGGCTGCCGCTGCCCCACAACGGTTTTTGTAAGGGGGCGCGGCTTGTCGAGCGGCAGCTCCAGCAGCGAAGGGGCGCCGCCGAGGTGATTTTTCCAAAAGTTGACCTGCCTGGTCAGCACGTCGCCCTGCAGCCAATCACGCTGCCATTGGGCAAAATCGGCATACTGGATGGGCAGGTCCGGTAAATAGGCCGGTTCGTTGTGCAGTTTGGCATTGTAAACGGCCGTTAACTCCCGAAACAGCACGGTCATCGACCAGCCATCAGAAATGATGTGGTGCATCATGAACAAAATGATGCAGTCGTCGTCATCTAGCTGAAAAATAGTGGTGCGGAAGAGTGGGCCGGTTTGTAGATTAAACGGCCGTTGCGTCTCGGCAAAAAGCTGCTTTTGTGCCTCAGATTCCCGGCTATCTTCCGCCACCGGCCGCAAATCTACCACCCGCAGCGGCAGCGCAATCTCCGGCAGCACCATCTGGAAGGGCGTCCCTTCTTCGGAGACAAAAACCGTGCGCAGCGATTCATGACGCCGGGCCAGGTGGTTGAGGCTGGCTTCCAGGACGGCCGTATCCACCACCCCACGCAGCCGAAACGCCGCCGGAATATGGTAAACCGGACTGCCCGGCTCTAGCTGCTCTAAGAACCAGAGCCGCTGCTGGGCAAAAGAGAGCGGTGATTTTTCTGTATCGGCGCGCCGGTAGATTGTTGGCTCGACGGCGGTTTCCACACCTTCTTCAGCCAACATCATCTCCAGCAACTTCAGCTCTTCGGCAGACAGTTCCGCCGGATCGGGTACTGCATCAAAGTCCATTAAGTTGTCGCTCCCGCCTTTCGCTTGGCTTCCAACAATTGCTTCATCTGCTCTGAAGACATACCACGCAATTTTTGTAGCACGCTCGCCATTTTTTCTGCCTGACCTGGCTGTTTTTCCAATGCCACAATTTCTGCAGCCAGTTCCGCCACGGTGGGCGATTCAAAAAGGCTGCGCAGGGGCAAATTAGTTTTGAATGATGATTTAAGGCGAGAAACCACCTGCGTTGCCAGCAGCGAATGTCCGCCCAAATCAAAAAAGTTGTCGTTCACGCCGACGCGCTCTACGCTTAAAATCTCGCGCCATACTTTCGCCACCACGGCTTCAACGGCCGTTCCCGGCGCCACAAATTCCTGGGCCACCGCCCGCGCCGATTCATCTGGTTCCGGCAGGCCGCGCCGGTTGATCTTACCGCTGGGGGTAAGGGGCATCTCGTCCAGCAGCATCACCTGGGCAGGCACCATATACTCTGGCAGTCGATCCTTCAAGAAATTACGCAGGGTTAGCGGATCGGCCGTTTGACCAGGTTGCGTAACCACATAGGCGATCAGCCGTTTGTGTCCCGATGCGTCCGGTTTGGCGAGGACGGCCGTTTCCCGCACCGCCTCATGCTCATTCAACACCGCCTCAATCTCACCCGGCTCAATGCGAAAACCGCGAATCTTCACCTGCTGGTCAATCCGACCCAGGTATTCGATGTTGCCATCGGCGCGGTAGCGTGCCAGATCGCCTGTTCGGTAGACAGTATTCAGTGAGTCAGTGTTCATTAGGTCAGTATTCAGTAACTGATTACTGTTTACTGAATACTGTTTACTGACTACTGATAACTGCACAAATCGCTCCGCTGTCAGCTCCGCCCGGTTCAAATACCCGCGCGCCACATTGTGCCCGCCAATAAGCAGTTCGCCGGGCACGCCAATGGGCACGGGCTGCATAAATGGATCAACGAGGTAAATTTGCGTATTGGCAATCGGTTTGCCGATGGGCGGTAGGGCATGCCACATTTTGGGGTTGTCGGGCAGCGGGTAGGCCGTGGCCACATGCGTCTCAGAGGGACCGTATTGGTTGCAAAGGCGGCAATTTGGCAGCCGCTCGAACAAGGCCACGATGGGCGGCGTTGTCTGTAACTGCTCACCTGCCGTGATGAGCTCACGCAAGTGCAAAACGAGCTCGGGCTGGGCGGCAAACGCTTCGGCCAGCTGCTGCAGTGCCACAAAGGGCAAAAAGATGCGGTTCACCTGCTTTTCGGCTACCAACTGGGCCAGCCGCTCTGGATCACGCCGCAGGTCCTCGTCGATCATCACCAGGGTGCCGCCGCTAGCCAGTGTGGCAAAGATCTCCTGGCAGCTCACGTCGAAGCTTAGGGTGGTGAACTGAAGCGTTTTATCACCCACGCCGCAGCTTGTGTTTTGCAGCTGCCAGGCCAGCAGATTGGCAATAGCTCGCTGCTTCAGGGCCACGCCCTTAGGCTTGCCCGTCGAACCGGAAGTGTAGATAACGTAAATCAGGTCATCCAGCGACACGTTACTCGCAGGATTTTTGTCGCTTTCCCGTGAAATTGTCTCCCAGTCGCGGTCCAGGCAGATCACAGTGGCCTGATGCTCTGGCATGGCAGGCAGCAAGCTGGCCTGAGTAAGCAGCACTCGTGCGCCGGAATCGGCCAGCATGTAGGCCAGCCGCTCCTGCGGGTAAGTTGGGTCCAGCGGCACGTACGCGCCACCCGCTTTGAGGATGCCCAGCAAACCCACCAGCATCTCTAGCGACCGCTCAACAGAAAGTGCAACCTTCACGTCCGGGCCAACACCCTGTTTTTGCAGCGCGCGAGCCAGCCGGTTGGCGCGCCGGTTTAACTCGGCGTAGGTGACAGTTTGATTGGGAAATTCGGCGGCAATGGCTTCTGGCGTTTGGGCAGCCTGCTGTTCAAAGCGTTGGTGAATGGGAATTTGGGGGTAAACGGCCGTTGTCTCATTCCACGCCAATATGACCTGCGCCCGTTCGTCTTCGTCCATCAGCGGCAGGGAAGCAATCGGCCGTTCTGCATTGGCCGTAATGCTCAGCAACAGCGTACGAAAGTGCTGCCAGAATCGCCCCATCGTCTCCCCGGTAAACAGCTCAACATTGTACTCCAAATAACCTGCCAACCCATCCGCTTCTTCTACCAGCGACAGCGCCAGATCAAACTTGGAAGTGCCCGTGTCCACATCCAGCGACGTTAAGGTAAGGCCAGGCAGTTGGGCAGATGCGCCATTGGCATTGTGCAGCACAAACATCACCTGGAAAATCGGATTGTAGCTGAGGGCGCGCTCTGGCTGAAGCTCTTCTACCAATTTCTCAAAAGGCAAATCCTGGTGATCGTAAGCGTCCAGGGTGGTTTCTTTTATCTGGCCCAGCAGCTGCAAGAAGCTGGGATTGCCAGACAAATCGGTGCGCAGAGCCAGGGTGTTGACGAAAAAGCCTATCAGCCCTTCGATTTCGGCGCGGGTGCGGTTGGCAATTGGCGATCCGATCACGATGTCTTCCTGGCGGCTGTAGCGGAAAAGCAGCACATTAAAGGCAGCCAGCAGGGTCATGAACAAGGTCGTCCCTGCTTCCTGGCTGAGGCGCTTTAATTCCTCGTAGAGCGTCTGGTCAATTTTCACGGGCAGGTGAGTGCCGCGATATGCCTGTACGGCCGGGCGCGGAAAGTCAGTGGGCAGCTCCAGGCGCGGCGGCGCACCCGCTAGCTGATTTTTCCAATAGGCAAGCTGCTTCTCCAGCCGGTCCCCGGCCAGATACTCTCGCTGCCAAACGGCAAAATCGGCGTATTGGACAGGCAGCGGGTCGAGCGACGGCCGTTTCCCAGCCAAAAAATCTTTGTACAGTGCAGATAGTTCATCCAGCAGCACGCCGCGTGACCAGCCATCGGAGGCAATGTGGTGCATGGTGAGGATGAGCCGATGTTCGCCGGGAGCCAGCCTGAGCAGGCAAGCACGCAGCATGGGGCCTTGTGTGAGATCAAACGGCCGTCTCGTTTCCTCGGCCGTCAACCGGGCAATTTCGCTTTCGCGCCGGTCAGCAGGCACGCTCTGCAAATCCTCAACCGGGACGGTGATTTTCACATCAGCATTGACCTGCTGCGTAGGCTGTCCATTGACAGAGGCAAACGTAGTGCGTAGGGCCTCATGCCGCTGCACAACCGCATTCAGGCTGGCCGCAAGGGCTGGCACGTCCAGATTGCCTTCCAGATGAAAGATAGCCGGAATGTGATACGCGGGGCTGCCCGGCTCTAACTCTTCCAGGAACCAGAGCCGCTGCTGGGCAAAGGAAAGTGGCGCAGACGCAGCGTCCTCACGGCTAACGATGCCCCGCTGAACTGACTCCGCTTGTTTTTGCTTCAGCTTCATTTCCAGCAGCGCCCGCTTGGCCGGTGAAAGCCCTGCCAGTCGGTCGTTCAAATCATTCTGCTCGGTTGATTGGTTTGTCATACAGCTACCTTAGTTACAGTAAATAGTGATAAGTGAAAAGTAAAAAGGCTTAGAAAACCACTTTTCACTTTTTACTCGTCGGCCGCCATTAACTCGGCCAATAGCGCCTCTGCCTCTTCGTCAGACAGTTCGTCCAGCTCAGCCATGAGGGAAGCCATTTCATCGTCGGCAGAAACGGCCGCTTCCGCCTGCATCTGTTCAATCTCTTCAGATAATTCAGCAATGGTTGGCAACTCAAAAAATCGGCGCTGAGAAAGTTCCACATTGAACCGGTCGCGAATGCGGGAGACCGCCTGTGTCGCCAGCAATGAGTGGCCGCCGATGTCAAAAAAGTTTGCGTTTATACTAATTTGCTCGCGCCCCAGCAAAGATTCCCAGATAGTGGCCAGGGTGATTTGCGTGGCTGTGGTGGGTTGAACGGCCGTTTCCGCAAATTCTGATTGCATTTTCTCCGGCGCGGGCAGTGCTTTGCGGTCAATTTTCCCCGTTGGCCCCAGCGGCAGGCTGTCTAGCAAGAAAAAGTCGCTGGGAACCATGTAGCCGGGCAGCCGCTCTCGTAAGAAGCTGCGCAGAACGGCCGATTGCAAATCACCTATCGTCGTCTCAACGTAGGCAACCAGCCGCTTGCGACTTGACTCTTCATCCACGATAGTCACCGCGCATTTTCTCACGCCTTCATGCTCAAGAAGCACTGCTTCAATATCGTTTAGCTCAACGCGGAAGCCGCGAATCTTTACCTGGTAATCGCTTCGTCCTACCAGCTCCAGCTGCCCATCGCTGCGCCAGCGGGCCAGATCGCCGGTACGGTATACGATAGTCAGTGAGTCAGTATTCAGTGGGTCAGTATTCAGTGACTGATTACTGTTTACTGAATAGTGCTTACCGATAACTGGCAACCGGACAAACTTCTCCGCGGTCAGCTCCGGCAGGTTCAAATAGCCATCCGCCAGGCAGGCGCCAGCGACGCACAGCTCGCCCGTTGCGCCAATGGGCACGGGCTGGAGCCTGTCGTCGAGCACGTAAACCTGGATATTTGGCAGCGGCTTGCCGATGGGAACGCGCACGGCCGTTTCTGGCAAAGTTGCCGCGTCATACTGGGTAGCATTGGAAGAACATTCCGTGGAGCCATATAAATTAAGCAGCGGCACGCCAGGGAACGTCTTTTTCCAACGCTGTATCAACGCCGGAGAAATCGGTTCAGCGCTCGTGGTGGCAAAACGAAGCGTATCCCAACGGGTTTGCTCGCGTGCGGCCGCTTGCAACACGTTTTCGATGAGCGCCGGTGACGAGAGCAGGTGCGTTACGCGATGGTGCGTCAGCGCTTGCCAGAGCTGGTCAGCATCGCGTACGTCTTCTGGTTGCAGGATGAGGGTAGGCACGCCTTTGAGCAGGGCGCCGAACAGTTCCCAGGTGGCAGCAACGAGGGCGTAGGATTTTTGCAGAACGGCCGTGTCCCCCGACACAAACGGATACTCATCCCACATCCACAGCAGCCGATTCAGCACCGCACGCATGGGAATGCGCGCGCCCTTGGGCTTACCGGTTGTCGACGAGGTGTAAACGATGTTGATCAGGTCGTCTGGCGTCGTAACGCCGGGCACATTATCGTCTGGCTGCCGGGCAATTTGCTGCCAGTCGCGATCCAGACAAACCTTGGTGCACGCAAAATCTGTGAAGCGGTCAACTGATTCCTGCACCAGCAGCAGTTCTGGCTGCGTATCGTCCAAAATGTCCTGAAGGCGAGCCATCGGGTAATCAGGGTCCAGAGCGACATAGGCACCGCCAGCCTTCAGAATCCCTAGCAAGCCAATCATCATCTTAAAAGATCGTTCCGTACAAATGGCAACAAAGCTGCCGCGCCCCACCCCATTTTGGCGCAAATGGTCTGCCAGCTGGTTGGCCTGGCGGTTCAGATCGGCGTAAGTCATCGCTTCGTCATGGCAGATGAGGGCAGTGGCGTCTGGCGTTTGGGTTGCCTGCTGCTCAAACAGTTGAGCGATTGTGTCTTCGTTGTCAAAATCGCGGGCGGTTTGGTTCCAGTCGTGAAGCAATGTGTGGCGTTCGGCTTCGGTGATGAGGGTGAGTTGGGTTAACGGCCGTTCCAAATTCGCCACTGCCTGCCGTAAAATGACTACCAAATTGTTCAACATTCGTTCAATCGTTGCAGCATCAAACAAATCAGTGAGGTAGGCAAGCTGCAAGAAAATTTCGTCGCCGTGCTCGTGGGCGTATAGTGCCAGATCATATTTGATATAGCCAGTGTCCAGCTCGCTAAACGACAGCGTGAGATCGTCCAGCGCCACGCTGGACTGCGGCAGATTGAGCATGTTGAACATCACCTGGAAGACGGGTGAGATGCTCACATCACGGGCGGTTTTGGCCCACTCCAGCATCCAGCTAAAAGGATATTCAGCATTAGAAATAGCCCCGGTTACTATGTCGCGCACCTGGGCCAGCACGTTGGCAAAGCTGGGATCGCTGCCAAACTGTATGCGCAGCGGCAGCATATTGAGGAAAAAGCCCACTAAATCCTCGGCGTGATCGTGGGTGCGGCTGGCCAGCGGCGCGCCTACAATCAAATCATCTTGTCCAGCGTACATGCGCAGCAAAATATTGAACGCGGTCAGCATCGTCATGAACAGGGTAGCACCCTGCTGCTGGCTCAATGCTTTGAGCTGAGCCGTCAGTTCAGCGTCCAGCATCACCGCCCGGGCATCGCCGCGATAGGTGGAGTAAGCCGGATGTGGGCGGTCGGTGGGCAGGCTGAGCACAGGGAGCTCGCCAGCCAGCTGCTCCTTCCAGTAGGCCTCTTGCACCTGCAAGCGAGTTTTGGTAATAGCTTCGCGCTCCCACAGCACATAATCGGCAAAGCCAAAGGGCAGCGGCGGCAGCGGATGTTCTTCGCCACGCTTGAAGCCAGCGTAGAGTGCGCCCAAATCCTGAATCATGTTGGACCAGCCCCACAGGTCGAGAGTGATCTCATGAAAGGTGATCGGCATTTCGTAGCTGTCTTCTGCCAGCTTAAAGAGGTGGGCCTGGATCAATGTATGCTTTTCGAGGTGCAGGGGCTGCTGCCCTTTCTCGTACATAAACGCTTTCAGGTGGGCTTCGCGCTGGTCGGTGCTGAGATGGGTAATGTCGAACAGTTCAAGCTGTTCCTGCCGCTGGGGAAACGTCTGGTTAGGACGGCCGTTTTCATCCACGCCGAATCTTGCCCGCAAAATAACGTGCCGATCAATGAGCGCCTGCCAGGCACGTTGCAAAATAGCCACATCAACATCGCCGCGCAGGTGAATCACGCCCTGGGCCGTGTAGTAGGGGCTGTCTGGCTCTAGCTTCCACAAAAACCAGACCCCCTGCTGGGCAACAGAGAGCGGGTAATAGCTGCGCATTTCTTGTTGGGAGGTGGCCTCAATTGGCGTAGCAACCACTGCTTCCTGCCGCGCATCTTCAACTAACTCAGCCAGTTTGGCCACCGTCTGCTTTTCAAACAGGTGACGAAAGGAAAGTTTGGCCTGGGTGGCCTCGCGGGTGCGGTTGAGCACCTGCATCGCCAGCAACGAGTCGCCGCCCAGCTCAAAAAAGCCGTCGGCAACGCCCACCTGGTTGATGCCCAAAACGTCTTGCCAGATGTCGGCAATCTTTCTCTCTAACTCGTTGCGGGGAGGCTGGTACGGCTGGCGCAAATCGGGGCGCAGGTTTTGCGGCTCTGGCAGGGCGCGCAGGTCCAGCTTGTGGTTGGCATTGTAGGGCAGCTCATCCAGCTGCACAAACTGTTGGGGAACCATGTGCGGCGGCAGCAGCTTTTCTAAATAGGCTCGCAGCTCATAGCCAGAAAGCGGCCGTTCCGCCGTGTAGTAGGCCATCAAAACTTGCTGCTCGCTGGCGGTGCTCTTGCTCCGCGTTTCGCGGTCTTTAACAATTAGGCGGCTCTTGTCGCGCGTGATGCTACGCACAACGACGGCGCAGTTATGCACGGCATCGTGCCCGCGCAGCGCGGCTTCGATGTCGCCTAGCTCTACGCGCATGCCGCGCAGCTTGACCAGGTTGTCGATACGGCCGTAGAACTCAATTGTGCCATCGGCCAGCCAGCGGCCCATGTCTCCGGTGCGGTAAACGCGATCCGGATAATCATTATGCAGTGGATTTTGGATGAATTTGGCAGCCATCTCCTCTGGGCGCTCAATGTAGCCTTCCGTGAGGTACGGACTGCGGATGTAAAGCTCACCGCGCATGCCGATAGGGCAAAGCTGCTGATTTTTATCGAGGATGAGAATTTGACGGCCGTCGATGGCGCGCCCAACCGAAATGGCGCGCTGGCCGGGCTCTACCGTGGGAATGGCATGGTACGTTGCCAGGACCGACTCGGATGGTCCGTACAGATTAAATAGTTTGGCCGGATTCGGGAAGCGGTTCAGCCAGGCGTGGGCCAGATCGACAGGTAGAATCTCGCCTGCCAGCAGGAGCATTTCCAGCTTGGGCAGCGGATTTGTGCCGTTGTGCGTGGGTTCGCCTTCCAAGATTTGCAACATCTGGCGGCAGAAGCTGGGCACAATTTGCAAAATAGTAATCTCCGCCTGTCGTACCCAGTTGATGAGCGCCTGCGGATTGAAGCGAGTCATCGCCGGGGCCATACACAGGGTGGCACCAAAGCATAGCGTGCCAAAAATCTCGCAGTAGGCGGCATCGTAAGCAATTGACGCCCACTGAGCGAAACGCTGTGGAGCGACAATGCCAAAGTAGCGGCTTTGCCAGTCGATGAACTGGCAAAAGCTGAGGTGCGTTTGCAAGATGCCCTTTGGCTTGCCGGTGGAGCCGGACGTGTAAACAATATACGCTGGATCACTGGGCTTCAGCAGCAAGTCGGGGTTAGTTTTGGCACAGGCCGCGACAAATTCGGGGCCAAAAACCGAAATCTCTTTCTCTTTATTTAACCGCAGACGGCGCGGAGAATGCATAGTTTTCTCTGCTGTTTTTTCTCTGCGCGCTCCGCGTTCTCCGCGGCTAAAATCATCAATCGCCAGCAGGCCACAGCCATCGGGCAGGTTTACCAGCAGGTCTTCGTGCCGCTCCAGGCAGCTCGCTTCGACGATGAACTGTGCCGGTTGCGCTTCGTCCAGAATGGCCTGCAGGCGGTGGGTAGGGTAATGAGGATCGAGACAAACGAACACGCCGCCAGCCTTGAGTACGCCAAAGAGGGTCTCCACCTGCTGCGGGCCGTTTTCCAGCATGAGGGCCACGCGATCCTGCGGCCGTACGCCCATTTTTATTAGCGCATGGGCCATCTGGTTGGCACGGCCGTTTAATTCCCCATAGGCGATTTTCTGGTCTTCAAACATTAGAGCAAGGCCGTCTGGTGAATCGGCCACAACCTGCTCAAACATCTGGTGCAGGCCAGGATAGCTGTACTGCTTCGTGTCGTTCCACTGGTTGAGAAGCTGGTCTTTTTCTGTTGGGGTGAGGAGGGGAAGCAGGGCAACGGCCGTTTCTGGTGCAGCCTCGATAGCCTCCCACAAGGTGTTTAGATGGCCTACAATGCGATCAATGGTGCCCTCGTCAAACAAGTGAGGGTCGTATTCCAAGTGGCCGGTCTCAGGCGCAAAGGCCAGGATTGCCGTCTCAGCGGTGGCAGGCAGGCGCTGGTTGAGATTCTGGGCCAGGATGGGTAGATTTTGTGGAGCGCGCAGTTGGAGAACGGCCGTTTCCCGCCCTAGCTGGGCCACCAGCCTGGAAAATGGTGCACGACCATCCACAGAAATGGTCGCTGGCTGCCCGTTTAGCCACACGTCAATCTGTTCTTCGCCACTGTAGCGATGCAGCAGCAACACAAACAGAGCCAATCGGCTGGCGGCGGGCAGCTGCACGCTGCGCCGGGCGAACTTCGTGTGGGTGGTGGATACGGCCGTTTCTTGTTGATTACTCATTTGAATTTTAGAGAACCGAAAATTTCCCGAAGCTAATAGACCAATCTTCGGCAAGCAATCTTTAAATCACTATTAAGACGTACTCCAATCCGAACTGTTCAATCCATTTGGCGCGGTTTTCGGCGCAATAAACGCGTGCACGTTCCATATCATCACTCATCACCCGATCCCGCTCCATGAAGGTGAAGTGCTGGCGAAACTCGTCGTATAGCTCCTGAGTAGCAGGGGAAAGCTTAAGCGGCTGGTTGAAGTCGATAGCCTGCGCCGCGGTGAGCAGCTCAATCCCCAGAATATACTCCGCATTGTCCACAATCGTTTCCAACTTATAAGAAGAAGTCCCACCCATGCTGACGTGATCTTCTTGCAGCTGGCAAGTGGGGATTGTGTCTACGCTGGCTGGTGTACACAGCACCTTGTTCTCGTTCATCAGGGCAGCGGCCGTATACTGGACAATCATAAAGCCAGAGTTCAGGCCGGGCTGGTTCACCAAAAAGTCTGGCAGGCCGCGCATGCCAGAAAGAAGCTGATAAGTGCGCCGCTCAGAGATGTAGGCCATTTCGCTGGTAGCCATGGCTACAAAATCCAGCGCCAGGGCAGTAGATTCGCCGTGCAGGTTGCCGCCAAACAAGATCTGATCGCTTTCTGGGAAGAAGAGCGGATTATCGGAAACGCCGTTGCACTCTTTTTCGATAATGTCGATGGCAAAGTTGACCGCCTGGCGAATGGCCCCGTGCACCTGGGGAATGCAGCGAAAGGAATAGGGATCCTGCTTGGATTTGTTGCAGGTGGGCAGCTCAAAATGGTTGCTTCCTTCTAACACCTTGCGAAAGTTGGCCGCCACCGTTTTGCGCTCTGGATGAAAGGTGGTTTCATGATAAGGGGCCTGGTAGAAGGTCTCTGAAGTGCTAAATGCCTGGGAACTCATAGCGGCGAAGAGATCGGCCGTTTTGACCATTTCTTCGATGCGCATCAGGGCTAAAGCGCCCCGCGCGTTGATGTACTGCACGCCATTGGTCAGTGCCAAACCCTCTTTCGGTTTTAGACGCAGTGGCTCCCAGCCCATCTCCTGCAATACGCCTGCGGACTCAACAACTTTCCCTTTGTAATGCACTTTGCCCAGCCCCAGCAGCGGCAGCGCCATATGGGCCAGCGGAGCCAGATCGCCACTGGCCCCCACGGTACCCTTTTTAGGGATAGCGGGCATGATGTCGTTGTTCCACATATCAATCAGACGCTGGACGGGTGCCATCGAGATGCCGGTATGGCCTGTGCGGAAAGTGAGGAGCTTAACAAAAAGCATCAGGCGAGACAGTTTCTCTGGGACGATTTCCCCTACCCCCACGGCGTGGGAAACAACGTGGTTAAACTGAAGCATTTCCATCTCTTCATTTTCCACACGGGTTTCGCAAAGAGAGCCAAAGCCAGTGTTGGTGCCGTAAATGTAGCGATCTTCAGCGGCTTTTTCTAGTACAAACTGAGCGCCAGCTTCAATCTTGGCCGCAACATCCGGGTGCAGCTCCAGTCGGGGCACAGTTTTTATAATTTTTCGTAAATCATCCAGGGTGTAAAAATCGAGCGTCACTTGATGGGTTTCGGAATAGCGAGTCATGAATCCTTCCTCAAAATAGAGCCAATAGTTGCACTTTGCAAACCGCACTTTGCCCTGACAGCCAGTTCCCACATTTTAACCCGTGCGTGTATCATGAAAACTGGTGGGGTTTGAGTAGGAGGGCTAAGCTGGGGCAAAAGTGACCAGGGTCAGCTTTTTGCTTTCGACTGATCTTTCGCAAGCATTAAAATGTCTTGCCCAGTTTACTGAGGCTTTCTTACTAGCCTACTTACGAGTAGAGGAGGATGGGAACGGCCGTTTTACCTGGCACATTCCCTTAAAAAGTTGCCGATAACTCTATCAAGGTTTCCAAAAATTAGATCGGACGATCCAAAAATCTAGAATTCGTAACGCCAAGGGGAAATTTAGAAGGATGTGAAAAGCGCTTCACGAGCTAAATTCAGCGCGGTAACCGCATCGTGGCGCTCTTGTGCAGCGCGCATCGCCTCGAAATCTAGTTTGTCCAAAGCTCGCTCAACGCCTTTTAGGAATCCAATAGCGCTGTTGGCCACGGCAACCGCGTCTTCACGAAAAGGAAATTGATCAAGCTGCCACACGCCTTCCCACTTGTTTTTTCGCAAAGTGTAGAAGAATTCAAAGAGCTCAATGGGGTGAACAGAACCGGCGATCAGGTCGTCGTCCCAGCCACGGAAGTTATCGTTGACGTCCATGCCAAAGAGACGGCCGTAATCAATGGCAAGCTGCGCTGCATCCGCCGGGGATTCACCTGCATACAAGGCATGTCCAAAATCGAGCAGAATACCTACGTTGGGCAAACCCATTTTCTCTATAGCAAGTAGAGTTCGCGCGACGCTGTCATAACTCATGTGCACGCGGGGTTCACGAGGCTTGTATTCGATAACGAACGTTAAATCTTTATTCTGGTCAGCCAGTTCAGCGATACCATCGATGCTTAATTTCCAAAGCGCCCGATGGTCGACCTGGAAGGGATAATCCCAGCCATCCTGACCTGGCCACAGTTTAATGTAGTTTGCCTTAAAATGTCTGACAACATTGGCTGCATCATTGACCATTTCATTGGCGAGACAACGAATACCCGGGTCAGGATTTGTAAATGCGCCCTTAGCAAACTGCCTTGTGTAAATTTCAGGCGTAATGCCAATAACGGAAAGGTTATTACGCTTTAATGCTGCCTCTACTTCATCCAAAGTCAGATTAGGATCAGCGAACGGATAATTGATATCAACAACTGATAAATCTTTCACCTGTCCCGCCAGATCAATCATTTCGATTAATCCCCGACTCGGTCCATAGCCGTCTGTAGCATAGCGATCAACATAAGTTGCAAAGTGCCAAATCCCGGCACCAAATTTCTGCTTACTATTCATAACTTTTAACTCCAATCCTATAAAGGTTGTTCTATATACGCCTTCGGGCTGGCACTATTTGCCAACTTTATTAAGCCTTTTTCTCTGCACAAGAGGGCCGGTATCCGCTCGAAACAGTTTCCGTCAACAGGATACCGGGCCTCCACAAAATTCAGTCAAACAAAATGACTATTTAGGGGCAAAACGCTCGTAATTGCCCGCATTTTCCGGGGTAATTAATACCATGTCGATGGATTGTTTTTCAGGCAAGCCGGTTTCACCGGTCTTGATATATTGGTCAGCCTGAATAACGGCCTGAATTGCCATTTCGGCTACCGGTTGTAGCGAAGTAGCATCCAGTTCACCGGCCAGAATTGAGGCAAGGGCGTCGTCGCTGCCATCAAAGCCCACCACGATGACATCATCGCGACCGGCAGCCAACAGGGCCGCCTGCGCACCCAAGGCCATGGTGTCGTTACCGGCAATGACGCCCTTGATATCTGGGTTGGACTGGAGAATGGTTTCCATCACGTCGAACGCCTCGGTCTGGCTCCAGTTAGCCGTTTGCTGGGCCACCATTACCATATCCGGGAATTGGTCGATTACATCATGGTAGCCTTGCGAGCGCACATGGGCGTTGGTGTCTGTGTCGCGGCCCGTCAGTTCGACATATTGTCCTTCCTCACCCATTAATTCGACAAAGTACTCAGCTAAAATCGTAGCGCCCTGGTAATTGTTAGAAACAATTTGGGAGATGGCAATGCCTTCCTGAGTAATCTCACGATCGACAAGGAAAGAAGGTATACCGGCATCGGCCGCTTTTTGGATGGCCGCAATGCTGGCATCAGCCCCGGCATTGTCGAGGATGATAGCCAAGGCCCCCTGGGCAATCGCTGTGTCGAACAGTTCATCCTGCTTATTGGCGTCATCGTCATGCACCAGAGACAATGTTTCGTAGCCCAGTTCTTCGGCTTTGGCCACGGCAATGTCAGCCATCGCGCCAAAGAATGGGTTTTCGTGTGAGGGCGTAATGACGACAATCAAGTTAGAGCCAGATTCCTCCGACTCCTCAGACGCTGCAGCGGAAGCTTCACCGGCATCTGCTTTAGGCGCAAAGCGCTCGTAATTGCCCGCATTCTCGGGGGTCAACAGAACCATGTCGATGGACTGTTTCTCAGGCAAGCCGGTTTCACCAGTTTTGATATATTGATCAGCCTGAATAACCGCCTGCGTTGCCATTTCGGCTACGGGCTGCAAGGATGTCGCTTCCAATTCGCCCGCGACAATAGAAGCAATTGCGTCATCACTGCCATCAAAGCCCACCACGATGACATCATCACGTCCGGCGGCCAGCAAAGCCGCCTGCGCGCCCAGGGCCATCGTGTCATTTCCGGCAATCACGCCTTTGATATCCGGGTTCGATTGCAGGATGGTTTCCATCACGTCAAACCCTTCTGTCTGGCTCCAGTTTGCGGTTTGCTGCGCTACCATCACCATGTCAGGAAATTGGTCGATTACATCGTGATAGCCTTGTGAGCGGACATGGGCGTTCGTGTCGGAATCCTTGCCGGTTAACTCAACATATTCCCCTTCCTCGCCCATTAATTCGACAAAGTAATCCGCCAGAATCGTAGCGCCCTGGTAGTTGTTGGAGACGATTTGGGAGATGGCAACGCCTTCCTGGGTGATCTCACGATCCACGAGAAAAGTGGGAATGCCAGCATCGGCCGCTTTTTGGATGGCCGCAACGCTGGCATCAGCCCCGGCGTTGTCAAGGATGATAGCCAACGCACCCTGAGCAATTGCGGTATCGAACAGTTCATCTTGCTTGTTGGCGTCATCATCATGCACCAAAGACAGTGTTTCGTAGCCCAGTTCTTCGGCTTTGGCTACGGCAATGTCAGCCATCGCGCCAAAGAACGGGTTTTCATGTGAGGGAGTGATCACAACAATTAAGTTAGAAGAGGTGGCTGCTGATTCTTCGCTTTCGGTCTCTTCTGTGGTGGTGTCGGTGGCAACGGCCGTATCCTCGTTTACCGGTTCTTCTTCAACAGCAGGTGTATTACTGCCGCCGCAGCTTATCAGAATCAGGCTCAAGACCACCAACCAAATCAATCTTTCAAATAATGTGCGACTCTTCATTTTATTCTCCTCATGACATGTTCAAAATGATTTGCAGTGAATTTATATTTCTTTTAAGTCGTGTTGGCCTTATCAATGTTTTTGGATTCCACCTCCTCTCCCAACCGTTTGTTGAGCCACAGAATCTGTTTGAGAATGTTTTCGATCAGACCAGCTCATGCTGCTGTTGAAGCGCGACGCGCTCTTGCAGACGCATCTGGGCCTGGTCGATGATTACTGCCAGAACAATCACTGCGCCTTTGATAACCTGCTGCCAAAACGAAGAAACGCCCAGGCCTATGAGGCCATCCCCTAAAACACCGATGACAAAGGCACCTATAATCGTGCCGCCAATGCTGCCGCGTCCCCCAGATAAAGAGGTGCCGCCAAGGACAACGGCCGCAATAGCATTCAGTTCGAAAAACGTGCCGGTTGCCGGATGGGCCGCCACCAACTGAGACGCAATGATCAGACCCACCATTGCCGAACAAAAGCCAGAAATCATGTAGACAAGCGTTTTCACCCGATCCACCCGCACTCCGGAAAGCTCAGCCGCGCGTTCGTTTCCACCAATGGCAAAAACCTGACGGCCAAACGGTGTTTTGGCTGCAACAAGGGCGGCCACCAATGCGAAGAGGATCATGATCCAAATGGAGTAGTTAATCGACAAAAAATTACCGGCTCCCAAAACGGGAAAACCGGTATTACCCAGTTCAGGACGGCCAACGAGATTTGGAAACGTATTACCATTGGAGCGTAGCAGGGCGAGACCTCTAGCCGCATACAACATGCCCAATGTGGCAATGAACGGCGCAACCTTGAACCGGGTGATGATCAAGCCATTAACTGCACCTATAAGGGTGCCCACGAAAAGCGTGATTAAAATAATGGCCCAGACATGGAAATAAACGATGACGCCAAACATGGGCAAAACGATGCCCTCATTTATCAATCCCCCAGCGATCATTGCCACCAGGCCAACGATGGAACCAACGGATAGATCGATACCGCCGGTTAAAATGACGAAGGTCATGCCGATGCCTAATAAAGCGTTGATAGCGGCATGTTTTGCCATAATGACCACGTTGGCCGAGGTTAGAAAGTTGGGATTAAGCAGAGTAAAAACAATAATCAAGACAATTAGGGCAATAAAAGCCCGACCTTTAAGCAAAAGTTGAATCACATCCAGCCGTGTGATGCGTCGTTGTTTCGTGGGTATGGTAATGTTTGCCTGACTCATAAAACTCTCCTCTTACACAACAGCGGACACTGCTGTTTGCTTCTCCGGCGTTATTTTTGTGCTTTTTGCGCGGTTATGGCCGACGGCCGACGCCGCCACGAGTGCTTCTTCGGTGGCTTCGCCGCTGTTAAATTCGGCCGTAATGACACCTTTAGACATAACCAAAATTCGATCCGACATGGCCAGGATTTCTTTTAATTCGGATGAAATGAAAATAATCCCAAACCCCTTCCTGGCGAGTTGATTCATGATTTCAAAGATTTCCGACTTGGCGGCGATATCGATGCCACGCGTAGGTTCATCTAACAGCAAAATTTTGGGGTTGGTGAGCAAGCTCTTGGACACAACCACTTTTTGCTGGTTACCACCGCTCAGGGCAGTGATAGACTGGCGTGGATTAGCAACCTTGACCGAAAGTTCCTTAATCATCTGGTCAACATGTTCTTTTTCTCTTTTGCTGGATAAGAAGAAGCCTTTGATATATTTCTTCAAGCTGGCGAGCAGCATGTTATCGGCAACGGACATGGTTTGCACGAGTCCCTCGCGCTGGCGATCCTCGGGCACTAATGTCATGCCCAGGTTGATGCGCTGGCGGATGGAGCTAACTTTAACTTCTTGCCCTTCGAGCCAGATACGGCCGTTTACATCCCCCCGCACCCCCACCAGACTTTCAAACAGTTCAGAACGACCGGCCCCCATCAGCCCGTAAATGCCCAAAATTTCACCCTGGCGCAAACGAAAGGAGACATGATCGAGCATATACCCGCCGCCAAATCGTATCAGGGTCATCTCTTCAACCCGCAGCAGTTCCTCGCCGATTTCGTGCGGTTGTTTTTGGAATAGGCTGGCCGGGTTCCGCCCCACCATTTGCTCGATGATCCAGGAGACATCAATTTTTGCCGCCGGTTCTTCGGCCATTAAACGGCCGTCTCTTAGCACCGTCACATAGTCCCCAATTTGCAGCAGCTCATCCAGTTTGTGCGAAATGTAAATAATAGAAACACCGCTGGCCTGCAGCTCCCCAATCACGCGGAACAAAACGTCTACTTCGGCCGTGCTCAAGGCCGATGTCGGCTCGTCCATAATGAGGATATTCACGTCCTGGGCCAGCGCTTTGGCAATTTCTACAATCTGCTGCTGGCCAATGCGCAGGTCAGAAACCAGCGCGTCCGGATCAATTGGCTGTTCCAGGCGAGCCAGCAACGCTTTGGTGTGCTCCTTTTGGGCCTTTTTGTCAATCAGGCCGCGATTGGTAATTTCGCGGGCCATAAAAATGTTTTCCGTAACGGATAGGTTAGGGAAAAGGTTCATCTCCTGATAAATGATGCCAATGCCATGTTTGGCCGCGTCTAGTGGGGAGTGAATAACCAGCTCTTCACTGTTAAGCAGCAATTTACCCTCGGTTGCTTTATAGACACCGGCCAAAATCTTCATCAACGTCGATTTACCGGCCCCGTTTTCACCGACAAGTACGTTCACCTTGCCCCGGTAGACGTTGAAATTGACTTTGTCCAGTGCCACCGTGCCGGGAAACAGTTTTATGATGTTTTCTGCTTTTAGGATGATGTCGTCGCTAACGGCCGTCGCCTCTTCCTGGGAAATAGTGGTGGGCTGATTCATGAACCTATCCTTCTACATCAAACACAACCGGCGCAATCGTAATCTCGCTCAGATCAATATTGGTTTGATTTGTAGTGCGCACCGTAAAGACGCCAATAAAGTTCACCGATTTACCCACTAACGATGTAAGGTCGATGTCAGCAACGACATCTTCAGACACGCGGCGGTTCAATTCGCGCGACACCTGACCAAATTCGGTCTGGTCTTTGAAGTCGCCAAATGCAATAAAACCAGCGCCATCGCGAATGCTGTCTCCACGAATCAGTGGTCCAACCTGAATAATGACTTGAACCGGGCCGCTGTAACCATCGACCCTAATAACGGCCGTACCGTTGCGCGATTCTGTGTCCACCGACTCAATCGTACCCTGTCCCTGTACTACAAAGTTGAACGCCCCGCTGGCGGAGCCCGTGGCATAGGCCTCGCCAGCCTCGTTCAAATCACCCTCCATCGCCTCCAACACCTCGGGCAAATTCGTCGCATTTTCTACGATGGCCGGAACAACCTGGCTTTCCCAAACTCCCTCTACATAAGCGGTTGGGTCGAATGCCTCACTGGCTTCAAGCCGTTCAATTTCTTCTATGGGGACAATCGTACAGGCTGAAAATCCCACGAATAACATTACCAAAAGCCCGTAAATCGCTTTTCTCATCTTCTCACTCCGTTAAAACCTGGCGCACAGCCCGCTGCCAGTCTTCCTTCAGTTTGGTCACCGCCTCAGTTGGCATCACCGGTAAATAATCAATAGTTTCTCGCGGCAGACGGGCAACTGCATTGAGATCGGCGTGGATACCTACTCCAATCAACCCGGCCAGCACCGCTCCCAAAGCTGACAGTTCCGGCAGGCGAGCGGCGCGCACGGTTAAATGATTTAGATCGGCCACAAATTGCATCAAGAAGCGGTTGTTAACTGCGCCGCCATCAGCATGGACGGTTTGCAAATCTATGGCTGCGTCTTGCGCCATCAGTGATAAAACATCATGAATCGTAAAAGCAATGCCTTCTAATCCGGCTCGAACCAGATGGTTCTTTGAACTGGACGGACTTAGGCCGACGATGGCCGCCCGCGCCTGGGGCTGCCAATAGGGAGCGCTGAGTCCCACAAAAGCGGGAACCAGGTAGACGCCACCGTTATCAGGAACGGCCGTTGCCAGACCTTCCGCTTCCTCTACCGAATCAATCAACCCAAGCTGGTCACGCAGCCAGGCAATGGTTCCCCCAGTAAAATTCGTAATGCCCTCAAAAGCATAAACTGGCTGGCCGCCAATGACCCAGGCCAGCGCCGTAACCAGCCCGTTGTCTGAATAGGCCACCTTGCCACCAATGTTCAACAGAACTGAGGAGCCGGTGCCAAAAGTGACTTTGGCGCTACCGGGAGTAAAGCAGCGCTGGGCAAATAGCGCCGCCTGCGAATCACCCATCACCCCAACAATAGGCAGCGGCCGTTCCAGCAAACCACTCAGGTCCGTTTCACCAAAATGAGCGTCGCTGTCTTGTACCGCTGGCAAAGCAGCCAGCGGCACGCCAAACAGTTGGCCCAACTGTTCATCCCAGGCCAGCGTATTAATGTCAAACAGAAGCGTCCGCGAAGCGTTGGTTTGGTCGGTGGTGAAGGAACGGCCGTTGGTCAGCCGGTAAATTAAGTAAGCATCTATCGTGCCAATAAGCGCTGTGCCTTCAGCTAACCTCTGGCTAATGTCTGGTCGATTTTGCAGCAGCCACGTCAACTTGGCCGCCGGGAAATAGGTATCGAGTTTCAGCCCGGTTTTGGTCTTGACCATCTCGCCATAACCAGCCGCTTCCAGGTCGGCGCAAATCTTTTCACCACGACGACATTGCCAAACAACGGCGTTGTGGAGTGGTTCGCCGGTCTCCTTATCAAAAATGACAATCGTTTCGCGTTGATTGGTGATGCTTAAACACAACAGGCTGTCTTGCCTGTCCTTGTTACGAGCTAACAAAGCGGCGACAGCCTGTAAGGTATTGCGGTAAATTTCAGCGGCATCGTGTTCAACCCAGCCGGGACGGGGATAAATCTGTTGATGGGAAACGGCCGTTTTGTCCAGCAATTCGCCCGTTTCTGTAAACAACAGCGCCTTCGTCGCCGACGTAGATTGATCAATCGCCAGAATCACGTTCACGAAGCTGTTTCTCCTAACGCTAGTGACGCCAGTAGCTGTTGTGCCGTGTTTGCTAAGCCGTCGGGTGAAATGCCGTAATGATTAAAAATCTCCGTTTGGCTGCCGGTGACCGTGTACTCGTCTGGAATCCCAACGGATTTGAAGGGAATGTAGACTCGCTCGGCCATCAGCAAGGCAGCGACCGTACTGCCCAATCCACCGTAGATGCTGTGTTCCTCAACCGTAATAATGGCCCTGGATTGGTGAGCGGCGGCAAGAACGGCCGCTTTATCCAAAGGCTTTAAAGTGTGCATGCTGATCACCCCGGCAGAAACGCCCTGTTCGGCTAACAGGCGCCCCGCCTGCACCGCTTCAGCCACAGGTTCGCCAATGGCAATAAATGTAACATCTGCTCCGTCTGACAAGGTGATAGCCTTACCGATTTCAAAGGTGGTGTCAGGATGATGCAGATGGGGCATTGGTTTTTTGCCGAAGCGAATATAGATAGGCTTGTGGTGAGAAACGGCCGTTTCAATCGCCATTTTCGTTTCAAAATTATCAGCCGGAACCACAATGTCAATGTTGTTGATGGCTTGCAAGGCGGCAAAGTCATGAAGTGAATGATGGGTCGAGCCCAATGCGCCATAGCTAACACCGGCGCTAATCCCCACCAATTTGACATGATTGTCAGAATAGGCCACGTCGTTTTTTATTTGTTCTAAAGAGCGGGCTGTTAAGAAACAGGCAGGAGAAACCCCAAACGCCTTCTTTCCGGCGGACGCCAGGCCTGCTGAAACGCCTACCAGGGTCTGTTCCGCAATGCCAACCTCAACAATTTGATCCGGTAACGCTTGCGCAAATGAACCCAACTTCCCAGAGCCGCGAGAATCGCTGGTTACCACCAAAATATCTTTGTCGGATTGCCCTAATTTCAGCAGCGTGTCTGCGAATACAACAAGATTCGGCCTACCCAGTTCCATTACGTTCTCTCCATATACGTTCGCTGGCATTTAATTCGTTCATAGCCAGAGAAAATTCAGCGTCGTTCGGGACGTGATGGTGCCAGCCGACTTGATTCTCAATAAAGCTTACCCCTTTACCCTTAACGGTATGGGCGAGAATCAAAGACGGTTTCCCTGGCGCAAAGGGCAGTTCATTGAACCTGTCGATCAAGTCGGAAATATTATTTCCATCTACTTCACGCACCGCGTATCCAAAAGCCGTAAATTTTTCTTTGAGGTTGGTGACGCCCGTCACCGTGTCTACAGGGCCAGTGATTTGCAGCTTGTTGTAATCAACAATAACGGTAAGGTTGTCCAGTCGGTAGTGGGCGGCACACATCGAGGCTTCCCAGTTAGATCCTTCTTCCAGTTCACCATCGCCCAATAAAGTGAAGACTCGGTAGGAACGGCCGTCTTTTTTGCCTGCCAGGGCTGTACCCACCGCTATGGCCAGGCCGTGTCCCAAAGCGCCAGTATTGTGCTCCACCCCATTTACCTTGCGCGTGGGATGACCAATAAAATGAGACTGGTATTGATTCAAACTGTCCAGCATCGTTTCGGGGTAAAATCCCTGATCGGCTAAAACAACGTACAGTGCCTCGACCGAATGCCCTTTGCTTTGAATATAGCGATCGCGATCGGCATCCTTAAAGTTCAGCGGTGACACGTTTAATACTCGGTTGTACAAAACATTGAGGATATCAATCGCCGATAAACTCCCGCCCGTATGACCAGCGTTAGCCTTCTTGATGCTTGTCAATATTTTTTTGCGATACTGGATTGATTTCAACTCTAGGGCTTCAATAGTTAATTCCATAATTTTAAAAGCTCTCAAACTCGTAAATCTTGTGCTTGAATAATTATTCATATAATGATATTATTTCAACACTATGCAGATTATCCAAGAAAAAGCAGTCTGTCAAGTCAATTTGCATAAATATTCAAAAGACAATATAAATTCACGCCACCCAAATTTTGCACCGAGGAAATCACATGGCTCGAATTGATGAGTTAAGATTAATGGCCCGCGTGGCCCGCATGTACTACGAAAACGACATGCGCCAATCCGAGATCGCTCAACAGCTGGGACTTTCACAGGCGACCGTCTCTCGCCTGTTTAAAAGGGCAAAAGATGAGGGGATTGTTCGCATCTCTGTTAATGTGCCTCAGGGGGTTTTTTCAGACTTAGAAGAGCAAATCATCGCCGCTTACAATTTGCGGGATGCCATCGTCGTCGATTGTATTCACGAAGATGAACAGATGATTCAGCGTGATATAGGGGCAGCCGCAGCCTACTATGTAGAATCGACGCTTAAGCCGAATGAGGTAATTGGGCTTTCTTCCTGGAGCAGCACACTCCTGGCACTTGTTGATGCACTGCATCCCGTAACGCGCAAAAATGACGTGCGTGTGGTTCAAATTTTAGGCGGTATTGGCAATCCAGCAGCGGAAATACATGCCGCCCGCTTGACTGGTCGCTTTGCCAAACTGGTCAATGGCTCCGCTACCTATCTCCCAGCTCCCGGCGTGGTCGGCTCAGAGGCGGCCCGGCATGTGTTTTTGGAAGATCAATATGTGCAAGAAGCAATGGCTTTGTTTGATCAGGTAAGTCTGGCGCTGGTTGGGATTGGCGCCGTAGAGCCGTCAGAGCTGCTGGCAGACTCTGGGAACATTTTTTCTGACACTGAGCTGGATATTTTGCGCGGCGAGGGAGCAGTCGGGGATATTTTGCTCCACTTCTTTGATGCCAACGGCCGTCCGGTAAAAACGTCGCTGGATCATCGAGTCATGTCTATGAGTCTGGCACAAATGCGGCGGGCGGATCGAGCAGTAGGTGTAGCTGGCGGCCGACGCAAGCATGAAGCAATCCTTGCCGCGCTGCAGGGACAGTGGATCAATGTTTTAATTACAGACTGTTTTACGGCTCAGCGCCTCGTAGCCGCAGCCAGATAGCTTTTTAGGCGCGCAAGGCATTAATTTGCTGGCGCAACGCTAGAGCCGCCGCGCGCGCCGCGTCGGCAAAATCTTTTCCTTCGGAGGCATAGAGAACGCTGCGGCTGGCGCTGATTAGCGGGCCTGCCACAGAATCTGGACCATGTTCAACGGCCGCAGCCAGATCGCCACCCTGTGCCCCAATGCCGGGGATGAGGAAATTGGCTTCTGGGGCCAGCCGCCGGGCAGTGGCCAGCTCTTCGGGATAAGTCGCGCCAATCACGTAGCCTTTGTGCCCGGCAGTAGCCCAGGTTTGGCTCTGGCGGAGCACAGCGGCAGAAAGCCCCGCCTCCTGCCGCAGCTCGCCCTGAAAATCTGTGGCGCTTTTGTTCGAGGTGCGGGCCAAAATGTATACGGCCTTATCTGGACGTTTTTCGATCATGGGCAGCACGGCGTCAGCTCCCACAAAAGGATTTACCGTTACGGCATCCACCTTCCATTCATCAAACAGCCCAGCGCCCCAGGCCGCCTGCGTGTGGCCAATATCCCCTGTTTTGCAGTCTAGCACGATAGGAATATGGCTTGGAATATAGGCAATAGTGCGCTCCAGGGCAATCACCCCGGCGGCCCCCCACTGCAGATAAAACCCCAGATTGGGCTTGTAAGCGCAAACCAGATCGGCCGTTGCGTCGATAATGGCCTGATTGTACGGCAGGATGGGTTCATCCCATTTGAGAAAATCAACCCGCAGACGCTCTGGAAGAGGGTCTAAACCAACGCAAAGCCAGGAGCTGTTTTTCTCTTGAACAGATTTAAGTTTTTCCAGATAGCTCATGCGCTTATTGTACTTAACTGGGGTTACGCGCACAAAACCCTAAGTTTGCTTGACCTCTGGAAATCGAATCTGGTCGTACGAAAACCCTTGAGGCTTTACGAAGGCTTAATCCGATTCCAAATCAGCGTTGTCGTCTGATTCGTCTTTCGGCGCTGGGGGGCGAATTAGACCGCCCAACTGTAAGTTGCGTAATCCTTTCACGCTGCTATCGGCTACGTCGTCTTTGTCGCGGCTGAGGGCATAGAGGGCTACGGCCGTTAAACAGAAGGCCAAAAAAGCCAGGGCGAAGAAAGCCACAATCAGATCATTCCCATTCATATGTGATCTCCCTGTATTTTGTTACGGCCGTCACTACTGCTGAAGCAAACCAATCGTCAAAAGCAACTGTATGAATCTGCCTCAGTTAAGCGTTTCGTCGCCGAAACACCGCCTGGCCTTTCACCAAATAATCTCCCCCAATATGGCTCCACATAATAGCACATGCGTTCTAAATTCTCAACAGTTTGCCACTAACCATCTTCTTCTTTCTATACCCTGGATACATTTGCGGAAAATTAGTGCTGTTTTCCCAATAAAGTGCCTTAAATCAGGTATCATCTTCAGCCTTCCCCTGCTATAATGACACACACGGTTACAACTATGACAGCTACAGAAGAATCCACCTTGCCGGATGGCAACCTTATACAAACTGAAGAGCCGGGCCTGGAAAACGCATCTGAATTGAACGGACATGGCCTGTTGGATCGGCTGCGCTTTTGGCGGCGAGGGCAAACGTGGCTGGAGGTTGTTGGGTACCATGTAGAGGATATTCAAACCGATCAGCCAGTGGCGATTCAAGAAGGAGCTACATTAGTCGGCAATGTCTTTGCGCCTCGCCTGGTGGTTGCCGGATTGCTGACAGGTTCGGCCGTTTGCCGCGATATTCGGATTGAGAAGAGTGGCCAGGTATTGGGGGATGTCTTTACGGTTGCCCTGAATATTCTGCCTGGCGGCAATCTTAACGGCTGGATCAGCAGCGTCGATGAAGGCGATTACACAGCTTTGGCTGAAGACGGCCGTCTGCCCGAAGATACGGAATTTATCCGCCAGGAAGGCACAGGCGACTATTCTGAAGGCACTCTGCTGAACCGAAATGAAGCGCAAATTGAAACCTTGCACCATTTGCAGTCACAGGCGGCCGTTGCCCTGGCTGCCCGGGCCGAACTTGAACAAGATTTCCAGCGGCGCCTCACGGAGCTGGCCGGTGAATCTACCAACACAATTGCCAGCCTAAAACAAGAGCTTACCGACCTGCGCGCGGAGTTGACCACCAAACAAACCCAGCTCGATGAAGCGCAGGAAGCCTTGCGGCACCGCAAAAGCCAGGTAGAACGACAGGCGAATGAACTGGGCATTGCTCGCGATCTGATGACGGAGCAAAATGATGAACTCACCAATCTACGCAAGCAATCTGCGCAACTTCAGGGCAACTATACGCAGTTACAAAGCGAAAAGACGGAAGTTGCCGATAAGCTAGAAGCGGCCCTGGCCGAGATCAACACCCTTCGCGACCGCATCCACAGCCTGGAAGTGGCACACAAAGCTAGCCTGGCCCATTCGGCCGACCAGGAAGAGTCACTCATTCGCTGGCAAGAGCTGGCTGAAATTACGGAAAAGAAGGCTGAAGATCTGGAAGCTGATTTGCAGAAAGTACGGCTTCAGATCGAAGAGAACAATAAAATCATCGAAATGCTGCGGGAACAGCGCCAGGCTGCTGATACGGAGTTGGGAAAGGCGCTGGATGACCTGGCAACCCTGCGTGAGAAAACGAAAGATCCTCTGGCAAAAGTAGAACAGCTGGCAGAAGCAGAAGCCAGGATCGAGAGCCTGGAGGCAGAATTAGCAGATGCTGAACATGCGCATGTAGAGCGCGTTTTGTGGTATAAAGCTGAGCTGGAAGCCAGCCAGGCGGCAGCCACCGTGGCCCAACAAAAAGCGGATGAACAGGCGGAATTGGCATCCAGGCTGGAAGAAACAGTTCAATTGCAGCAAGAAAAGT
>JBHIWP010000002.1:0-85667 GCA_041987425.1 Promineifilaceae bacterium (SeqCode)
AAGCCCTGCTCTACGTCGCCCACTTCTGCCTGGATGTGGTGCACAATGTTGCGGCTGGCATCGTGGATCTTTTCGGTGTCGTCCTCGTCGTGGATGATTGGTGCGCCGGGCTTGATAGCTTCATTTTCGTCGAAGACGGCGGGCAGAATTTCGTACTCTACCTTGATGAGCTTAAGTGCCTGCTCGGCAATGGCTACGCTTTCAGCGGCAACGGCCGCAACGCGATCCCCCACATAGCGCACTTTGTTGTCGAAGCTCACCTGATCGTGCGGCGGGGGATTGGGGTAGCTCTGCCCGCCGGAAGCGTACTTGACGCGCTTTATGTTTTTGTAATGAATGACGGCATGGACACCGGGCAGGGCTTCGGCCTCGCTGGCGTCGATATCCAGAATGCGGGCGTGGGCATGCGGGCTGGTGAGCAGCTTGGCGTACAGCATCCCGCGCATCTCTATGTCGTCCACAAAGGCGGGATTACCTTTGGTGAGCTTAACAGCGTCCACTTTGGTTTCTGGCTTGCCGACAACGGCCGTTTCCGGCACGCCAGACGTGAGAACAATGTCGGTCTGGGGCTTGGTTTGGGTGGCAGTTGGAGATTGGAGATTGGCGCCTCCGGCCAGTTCTGGGCCGTTATCTTCTGGCGCAGGGGGATGCTCCGCGAAGAAAGTGGCGTCGATGATGGGGGGACCGTCGTAAGGCGGCACGTCTTCACCGCGCAGGTAGGCGGCGGCGCGCAGCACGGCCTGGACCGGCTTCACGTAGCCCGTTTCGCGGCACAAAACGCCGGAAAACGCCTCGCGCACCTCAGCTTCTGTTGGATTCAGATTGTGATCCAGCAGCGCCTTGGCGGCCAGAATCATGGCCGGGGTGCTGTAGCCGGACTGGATCGCGCCGGTTTCGACAAATGCTTTTTGAATCGGGTGCAGTTCGCCCACGGCCGGGTTGAGCCCTTCCACAGTCTCGATCGTGTGCCCAACGGCCTGCCCGGCCAGCATCACGTCGCTGTTTACCAGCTGGCCATCGACCAAAACGGCCGCAGCCCCCGTTCGCCCATCATGGCTGCCAAAGCGCACGCTAAAAAAGCCCGCGCCGCGCAGCGCGTAGAGCAGCGTGTCGGTTGGATTGGCTGAGACAGTGTGATCTTTGCCGTTGATATTCAGTGAGAGGGTCATAGTAGTATCCTTCTTTGGTGTGGGAAGCAGTGACAAGTGAAAAGTGAAAAGTGAACACTTCTCACTTTTCACTTTTTACTTTGCACTATTTTTTATTAACTTCGCTTAACGAGCTCCTTGACCGCCTGTACCAATTCATCCACCGTTTGGTAGCGATCTTCCGGCTTTTTGGCCAGGGCTTTGTGCAAAATATCGTCCCAGGGTGGGTGCAGGGTGGGGATGGCGGCCTGCACGCTGGGGACTGGGTTATTGAGATGGGCCATGACGATGCTGACAATGGAGTCGCCTTTGAAGGGCAGCTCGCCGGTGAGCATGAAGAAGAGGACGATACCCAGGGCATAGATGTCGGTACGGCCGTCTAGCTTCTTAGCTCCCTGAATCTGTTCTGGACTCATGTACTCCACGGTGCCAATCATGACACCGGTGCCGGTAATGCCCTTGGCGGCTTGTAAATTTTTGGCGGTGCCGAAGTCCGAAAGGAAGGGTTCGTTACGGCCGTTAAACAAAATGTTAGCTGGCTTGATGTCCCGGTGCAGAATGCCCTTCTCGTGCGCTTCCGCCAGAGCAGAGCCCACGCGCTCTATGATGAAGCCCACTTCTTCCAGGGGCAGTGCCCCGTTTTGCAGTCGACCTTCCAGCGTGCCACCCGGCATGTAGCGCATGACGATGTAGGATAAGTCTCCCTGGTGGCCGAAATCATAAATGGGAATAACAGCCGAATGTTCCAGAGCCGCAATCGTTTCCGCCTCTTGCTGAAAGCGCTCGTAATAGTTCGGGTCGTCTTCTAACAGCTTGGTAGAGAGCACTTTAACCGCTACCTTGCGCCGGATTAAGGGATCTTCAGCCAGAAAAACGGCCGCCATCCCGCCCCTGGCAATCTCTTCTAAAATTTTGTATCGTCCAATTCTTTGCGGTGTCATGACTGATCCTGAAGCTTAACTGCGCGGATAATGGGCCGATTTTATTCTATTGTGGGGTTGGATTCAAATGGAGGGGGATTTTTTTTGGTCAGGAGAGAAGGCTTTTCGCATTTTGATGAACCGATCAGAAAAAGCTATACTTGCCTTAATGTCACGCTTACGCATTCTCCTTGTAGATGATCATGAAGTGGTTCGGCTGGGCTTAAAAAGCCTGATTGAACGAAATCCTGGTTTTGAAGTGGTGGCTGAGGCTGCTACTCAACAGGAAGCCTTTGCTCGGGCGGTGGCGCACGAGCCGGATATTGTGCTGATGGATATTCGGCTGGCTGGCGGCAGCGGCATTGACGCCTGCGAGCAAATCATGGTTGAACTGCCCAAGACAAAAGTGATAATGCTCACTTCGTACGCCGAGGATGAGATGCTTTTTGCGGCGATCCGTGCCGGGGCATCTGGTTATGTACTCAAGCAGGTGGGCAGTAATGACGTGGTTCGTGCCCTTGAGGCAGCCGCGCGAGGTGAAGCAACGCTGGACCCTTCTTTGACGCAGCGTGTGTTTGACGAGATGCGCCGCTCTATTCAACAAGAAGAGTCAGCGGCTTTCAGCGAACTTACCGCTCAGGAAATGCAGGTTTTGTCGCTTATAGCTGAAGGGCGAACAAATCGCGAAATTGCGCAGGTGCTTCATTTAAGCGAGGGGACGGTGCGTAACTACGTGAGCGCTATCTTCTCTAAGCTGAACGTTTCTAACCGCGCTGAAGCTGCTGCCTATGCCATTCGCCACAATCTAAAAGATTATCTTCGCTAAGTGGAGAAAAAAGTCGTTCCGGGAATCAGCGTCTAACTTTATGAATGACAGTCGCGAAGTAGATTCACTTTTAGCAGCCGTCAGCGGTGCAATATTGCAGATTTCTCAGGCGCGCGGCTTGCCTGAGACGTTGCAGCGTATTGTTGACGTATCGCGTGAGCTATTGGCTGCTGATTTCGCTGGTTTAACTGCTGCCGAATTAGAAAATTTGCCGGACTATTTTGTCTTCTCGGGGATGGAACGGGCTACGGCCGAAAGAATTTTTGCGCCATCAACGGCCGTTACCTTGTTTAGCACATTGGGCGATGAGCAAGAAACAATTCGTCTGACCGAGGTTGCGCAACATCCTGCGTTTAAAGATTTGCCCTCCGATTATCCGATAATGGGCAGCGTTTTAGGAATGGTTATTCGCCACGAGGGCAGGGTGTACGGCCGTATCTGCCTGGCAAAAGCCGCGAGCAAATCAACCTTTACTGCTGAAGATGAAGCCTTATTGACGCTTTTTGTGCCCCATGCGGCCGTAGCTATCCAAAATGCACTGCTTACAGCGGCCAGTCATGGGCAGCGTCAGCAGCTGCAGGAGCGCAATCGCCAGCTCGCCGCTTTGGATAAGGCCACAATGGCCATTGCCAGCGAGTTGTCGATAGATAAAGTGTTGCAGCAGATTGTGGATGCCGCTCGGGAGCTGGGAGATGCTCAATATGCGGCCTTGGGCGTGCCCAACAGCCAGGGCTTTTTAGATGCATTTATTGACAGCGGCATGGAGCCAGAGGTTGTTGCGGGCATCCCCCATTTACCAACGGGGCTAGGTCTGCTGGGCGCAATTATCAAAGAGCGAAAAACGATTCGCATTCCGCGTATTACTGATGATCCGCGCTCTGTAGGTTTTCCCGAAGGCCATCCGCCGATGGATCCGTTTTTGGGCGTGCCGGTTATTGCTGGAGGCGAGGCGCTGGGCAATTTGTACCTGACCAATAAGCTGGGGGCGGATGAATTTACCGCGATGGATCAGGACCTGGTAGAAATTTTAGCGGCTCATGCGGCTGTTGCCATTCAAAACGCGCGTCTGTACGAGGAAGTCGGCCGTCTGGCAATCGTAGAAGAGCGCACCCGCATCGGCATGGACCTGCATGATGGCATTATACAGTCCGTTTTTGCGGTAGGGCTTACGCTTGAATCCGCCCGTTTGACGCTCCAACAGCATCCTGAAGAAGCCGATAAATTGCTTTCCCACGCCATTGAAGCCTTAAATGGCACCATTCGGGACATTCGGAATTTTATTTTGGATTTACGGCCGCATCGCTTTCAGGGCAATTTGGAGCAGGGGCTGGGCAGACTGGTGCGTGAATTTCAGGCCAACACAATGGTGGCCGTTTCCCTCTCCATTGATAAAAATGTGCTGAAGTTGCTGCCGCCCCACGTGGCCCGTTCTCTCTTTCTCACAACGCAAGAGGCCCTGGCTAATATTGCGCGCCATGCACAGGCCCAGCAAGTATTAATAAACATCGGGCTTGAAGATAAGCAGATCGTTCTCCGTGTCTCTGACGACGGCCGCGGTTTTGATATGGCGGCGAAGAACTACTCGGTAGGCCACGGTCTGTCTAATATGCGGGCGCGGGCAGAAGTGTTAAATGGCTCCTTTGACATCCAGTCTGAGCTGGGAAAAGGAACAATGATCAGGTTGACAATCCCGGTTTAGGCCGCACAATAGCCAAACCAGCCCCTGCTTGATGAAGAGAATTGGGTCTGGATGACAATATAGTCGTATCTGAATGACAATTGTCACTGGTTTCTACAAGCATTCGGCAATACGCTTTCTCTTACTATGGATAAATTGGAGAAAGATGCTGTTGCGCCTGGAGAAATAGACCAGATTCGTCTGATAATTGTTGACCAGCACAAAGGTGTACGAAACGCCTGGCGGATCAGGCTTCAGTCTGCTCCAAATCTGATTATTGTGGGCACGGTGAATGTCCGGGAAGCCAGGTGGTTGTTACAAACTCATGCGGATATAAAGCCAGAAGTAGCTTTGCTTGGCCTGAGTGGAAATAACAGCAAGCTGCATCTTATTGTTGAGGTAATCAACTTGTTGGTGGCAAGGGGAACGGCCGTACTGGCATTATTCTCTTATATTGATGAGTTGTCTAGGGAGCTGCTTCTCCAGGCTGGCGTTAGTAACTTTCGGCTGAAAACTATAAATACGCCGGAGCTCCTGTCTGAAATTGAAGCGTTGGCAGCACGCTGTCGCAAAGATCGGCTGATAAGTCATGAATCTAGTGCGTAGAATCAAAATTTGTGGTTTGGTTTAATTGAAATTTTCATTTTTTAATAAGTTGCACTGAATGTAAAAGGGGAAGCAGATGCGCCTTGAGTTAGTAAAAGATTGGATGAGTCGGGATGTGGTTGTAGCCTTAGGCAGTTTAGGGTTGCTAGAGGCCAGTGCCTTGATGCAGCAGCACAATATTCGTCGCTTGCCTGTGGTGGAAGACGGCCGTTTGGTGGGCATTGTCACACAGGGCGATTTACGAGAAGCTGGGCCATCCTCGGCAACGTCGGTAACGACAGAGGAGTTAAATGAGGTTCTGGCTAAGCTTACGCTTGCTGAGGTGATGAGCACGCCACCGTTACACGTTGCGCCAGAGTCTACAATTGGGGAAGCTGCTGACCTCATGCTAAACAGCAAAATTAGTGGCTTACCCGTCATCGACGCAGAGGGGAATTTAGCAGGCATCATTACGGAATCAGATATTTTCCGCATGGTGGTGCACCACTGGCGGCAAAGCCAGGATGATTCGCCCAAGCCCTACACACATTACGAAGGCGATTAACTGATGAGGATAATGGCGCCATAAATAGTAGCGTTTAATGGTTGACGTCGATTAGGAGCAACAGTATACTAACGCTTCGTTACAAAATTCGGGGCGTAGCTCAGCTTGGTAGAGCGCTCGGTTTGGGTCCGAGAGGTCGTCAGTTCAAATCTGGCCGCCCCGACCAGTAATTGGTATTCAGTAAACAGTAATCAGTTTTCTTACCCAATAAGCTACTGATTACCGACCACTGATCAACTGATTTACGGACATGCGGCAGTGGTGTAGGGGTAACACAATAGCCTTCCAAGTGAATATGTAGGACTCACCAGGACTCCGTTAGGACTCTTGAAAATGGCTATTCTGTTATTAATGTGCAGATTAACATTCTTATGCGCCAGTGGTGTAATGGTAACACTAGTGCCTTCCAAGCACTCGTTCCGGATTCGAGTTCCGGCTGGCGCTCTTAAAGCCACTTGCGGATTTGAACCGCTTGCCCCACAGGACGCCTTGAGCTTGTGCGCGCACAACGGAATCGAACCGCTTTTGCCATGCAGGGCTTTGCCATTCGGCCATAGCTCTATAGGCCAGTGGCATGACTAACAATTTAAGGACGGCGGGCAAAATGGAGGAAATTCGTACCGATACTGTAAAAGGCGTTTTGAGGACCCGCCGTCCTATGCAAACGGCCGTATTGTGAGCTACGACCGGAGTTGCAAATAGAAAAACGGCGGGCCGGTCTTGCACCGGCGGAACCTTTCACGCATTCGGGTTTACGCATTCCCTGCGTCCGTACTGGTGCGATGCGTTCCCACACCAACGCTTTAGCGCCGCCGCCGTTGTTCACGAATTGGTACTAATCTGCGATAGATTAGTAGTTAGTAATTGCACAGGAGGGAACGTTTTGAAGCGAATCGCAGCAATCATTTTTATTCTACTGACTACGGCCGCATGTGCCGAGCCAACCTGCTACGAGCTTACTGAGGAGTACCGGGAAAGCGTCGATGCTATCGTTGACGAATGGGATGACGCTTTACAGATTGCCAACAGCACCGCCAGAATGAGCCTGGCTGGGCCGCTGGGTGAGCTGCAAGAGATTAACCGCAGCACCAAACAAGTCGATGTGCCTGAGTGCGCCTCATTGTCTCATGGCTCGCTCTTAAGCTATCAGGAAAAGACCATAGAAGGATTTCTGTCTTTTATGGCCCAAGCGGAGGATAGCACGGTCAATGCTCAATTCGATGTAGCGGCAGCGCACCTGAGAAGATGGGCCAACTCTTACGCTGAATTGAACGAAGAACCAGAATAAGTTTATCCCTCTGTGCTTTATCGTCTATATGATTGATAAGGTTCAGTTATAGCCCCTGCCCCGCGCCGGTCGCCAAACTAGATCGGGGTTAGGGGGGATGCTACATTGTAGCATAAAAGCTCGTGGTCTTATGGCTGCGGGCTTTTTTTATTGCCCGTTTTCCATAGACTTTACTTTGAAATCATACCACTCGTCAATTATCTCTCGAATCACGCCACCTTTACTTAATCCGCTATCTTCTGCCAGAATATCAATCATTCTTTGCTGATAACGAGTAATGTAATAACTGCGTAAATCTTTGTCAGCATCGCCGTTCTGGTATGCCTCTATTAGTGCGTCTAGGGAAGGGCGATTGCGCACCAAGGCCATATCACCATCTCCTATAGACTGCTTGTATCCTGCAACTAATGTACTCATAGGCTTCATACTACACCTATATATAAACCCTGTCAACAACCTATATACCCCGGTTGACACTTTGAAAAATCCGGTTGACACTTCTATATTGACACCTATATAGGATAATGTATAATACCTATATAGACAGCTACATTACAGGAAACAAAGGACAGGACAATGGCAACTCACAAAGTACACAAAGTGGTAGGCAAAATGAAAAACGGCACGGTGCAACTTTTCAATCAGGCGCATGAGTGCAACCGCCTGGGAGTAGGCGACATCGTAGAAATTGACGGCGAATTTGTGCGGATGTACGAAGATGGGCAAAAGGGCTTGCGTATCTGGTTCGTCACGGAGCTGGTATTGGAAGCGCAGGTCAAGCGGTATATGCCAGCCGTGCGGGAGCAAGCATTGGCGCATATGAATCGCTGGGCAGTGCAGGCGGTGGCAGCATGACATTTCCAGACCCGATAGGCGACATGGCAATGCTGCTGAAAAACATCCCGTACGAGTTCACAATGGCACGGTGCAACGGTAGTGAAGGCGGCTATCGTGTAGAGCTAATGGCAAAAGACGGCGCTATTTATGGCAGCGGTACGCATCCCACTTCGTTTAGCTGCGCATACCACGCTGCCGAACGTGACATACAGGCAAAGCTGCAGGCAGACTATGATGCCACCATAGCCGACTTCGAGGCAATGACAGGGCGCATGTGATGGACGTAGATAGACTTTGGCGCACAGTGTACTGGCTATGGCCTGATGATAGAGAGTTGAGATTGGATGTTTTTGAGTTTTTGTTACAGGAGATGAGTAAATGACAGAATTAACGGTAGTGAACCAGTCGGCAGTTATGCCGGTTATGGATATTCAACAGGCCGTTTTGAGACGGCAAGCGATTATTGACTTCACCAGAGCCGTAATGAAGCCAGCGATTGATTACGGCCGTATCCCTGGCACGTCTAAGGATACGCTATTGAAGCCAGGGGCAGAAAAGCTAACTACGCTATTCGGCCTCTCCCCACGCTTTGAGATTGTAGAGAAGGAATTGGACTGGACAGGTAACAATCACGACGGTGAGCCATTCTTTTATTTTCAATACCGCTGTGCTTTGTGGCGTGGTGATTTGCTGGCAGGTGAAGGGCTAGGCTCTTGCAATAGTTGGGAAAAGAAATACCGTTACCGCAAAGCTCAGTTAAGTTGCCCTGAGTGTGGCAAGGAAGCTATCATTAAAGGTAAGGCGCAATATGGTGGCGGCTGGATATGTTGGAATAAAAAAGGCGGCTGTGGGTGCAAATTCCCCGATGGTGATGAGCGAATTGAGAAGCAAGAGCAGGGAGATGTACCAAACGAAAACCCCGCCGATTTGGTGAACACACTAGACAAGATGGCCCAAAAACGCGCCTTGGTTGCTGCTACGCTGATCGCCGTCAATGCTTCTGAGTTCTTTACTCAGGACGTTGAAGATATGGATTTATCCATCATTGACGGCGATTATACTGAGATGGAAACAACGGAACCGCCAGCCCGCAATGGCAACGGTCACAAAAACGGCCGTGCCGATATTCAGACATTGAACGAATACGAAAACCGGGTTTACGTGGGTAAACCTGACGTGTTTTTCAAAACAGCCGTTGACTGGATAGGTTGCACAGAGGATGAAGCAAAAGAACTTTTACGCCGTCTAGGTTATGAAGCACTGGACAAGGAACCGATGGGGCGCGTCAAGCAATTGCGGCAACTGCATAACGCCGCAATGCCACCAGAACAGGAACCACTATTCCCAACAGAGGAAACACCCGTCAAGGCTGGCAACAACTACGCAGAGTAACCAACCCGCGCGCCGGTCGCGTAATACCGGCAAGGAGATGTGATGAGCAAGTTTACACCCGCGCCGTGGCGGGCCTGTCACTCAGGTAACTGTAAATGCGGGCTTGTGTTTGGCGACGAGGGAAATGTGTATGTGGCACAGGTTTACGGCCCATACCATCAAGGCGACGGGATTTCTGGCCCTGACTGTGTACCCACGCAAGAATTTCAGATTGCCAACGCCCGTCTAATCGCCGCCGCGCCGTTGCTGTATGAGGCGCTTCAACGCATAGTAGCAAGCGGCTGGCTGGAAGATGTACCGACCAGCTTGCAGCATGAAGCACAAGCCGCCCTTGACGCGGTAGAGGCAACCAATGAGCAAGAGTAAGGTCACAAATGGCGAGTTCTGGAAAGACGGGCAATTGTACGTCATGTGTGGCGATACGGCCGTTCCGATTCGTAAGACAGATACCAGCGGCAAGGAAGTGAAGCCCGAAACGGCAGAGGAGGCGTGATGATTGAATCTTACCCCCTACATTGGCCTAGTGGATGGCCCCGCACAAAGCACTCAAGGCGGGCAAGGTTCAACACCAGCATGGCAGATGCCCGTGATGGTTTGCTAGATGAGATTCGACTATTAGGCGGCTCTAATGTCATTATCTCATCCAACATTGAAACCTATACCCGAAACGGCGTCGAGATTCCATACGCCAATCGCAAAGCGCCCAATGATTGCGGCGTTGCTGTTTATTTTACACTCAAGAACGATTCGCGGGTATTTGCCTGTGATCGCTGGAAAACTGTACAGGACAATATACAGGCCATCCGTTTGACAATCGGAGCATTGCGAGGAATTGAGCGATGGGGCAGCAGTGAGATGCTAGACCGTTTATTTACCGGATTTGCTGCTTTGCCAGAAACGGCAGGGCAATCAAACGGCCGTACATGGTGGCAAGTTCTTGGGTTTGACTCGCCACATCATGATAAATCAGAATTTATCAAAGCGTATCGGGCTGCTGCTTGGAAGGTGCACCCCGATAATGGCGGGAGTGATGACGCTATGTCACTCCTGAATTGGGCAAAAGAGCAAATGGAGGCCAGCCTATGACATGACCCGCAGTACCAACTTTATAGCCAGTTGTACTGGTACAAGTTAGCCCGGCGCAAACCGGGCTTTTTTCATGCCTGCCACACCCAACGCCGCGCCGCCTCACGGCAGAACGGCCGTTCGCCAAACTCCTGCACGGCATAGCTTGCCAACAGCCGCGCCAAACGCCGCTTGTCATAGTGCAGATGCCTTTGCTCTTCTCCCACGATGTCACAAAATAATTGTGCCAATTGGTCAAGCTCCGCACGCTCCAAACGAATCGCGCTGCCGTCAGTGGGCCTTGCTTCTGTCATCACGTGCCCGTAGCCATAGCCGCGATAAAGCACTTTTAGGAACCGTGTATTTTTTTCACGCTGCGTCAACTCCCGCTTACCCATGATTCACCCCCTAAGCGATTGTAGCGCAAAGCCAGTGCCAGACTGTGAAATGGTAGGGAAAAACGTCAACCTATTGTAAGCAACCAATAGGCTCCAGTTTCATGGGCTGGCGTCCCTGTGGTTCATCCTCTACATAGTGCAGGGATTCAGCGTCACCCCATTGAATGTAGAACCTGCCAACAGCCAGGTAGTAACGCTCCAATACCGCGCCGTTAGGCGTCCATTGCCAGTGCAGCTCTACCACGCCGGGATACGTACGGCCGTTTGGCAGCATAAAGCTATCGTGGTACTTGTGGAATTTAATATAGCTCTTGCTTACCGCGCTGCTAATCTGTTGGCAGTTTTGGGCCACGTCGTAACGGGTAACGGTCGGTTGGCGTAGGTAGTATTCACCTTCCGTCATTTCTAGCGGTAGCCACTTAGACCAGCCGTTGCCATCGTCTAGCTTGTACGGGTAGCCATCTTTGGGGCTGGTATCATAGCGCCGTTCGATGAAGCTGCCGTTAATCCGCAGCTCTTCATAGTTGGTCTTACCAGCCGCCGCGCTCTTGACGATGTACACAATACCGTTTTTCACTTGCGTTTGATGGTCAACAGTACCGCCGCTGGCTTTGGCGAATACCAGCCATTGACCCACGTCCGACGGCGGCATGAGGTAGGGGGCAAAGTTTACCGTTTTGCCCGTTGGTGGGGTGGGGGGAGTGGGTTTATTTTCCGGTGGATATGGCCCCACAATGTTTTTATCTAAGGGATTGCTGGTGTATTGCCACAAATGCGCCTTAGACCAGCCACGCGGCAAATTTGGGCCATTAGGCCAGTCAGGAACGCTGCCATCATTGACGCCATACGCCGCAATCCATAACGGCACATCAGCCCACCAAACGGCCGCGCCCGCTGTGATTAATTCCCAAACTGGTTTGCCCGTGTATATGCCAATCGTGAAGTCAAACGATAGCGCATTGTAAAAATCCAGCACGTGTTGATTCGTAAGCGCGCCGTCCTCTACGTCAATGAACAACTCAGGCAGATAGGAACCATCGTCAAAAACGGCCGTCTTTGTTGGTGTGCCATTGGTGGCAAGCTGAAGCAACGCGCCGCGCACTTTATCCGCTTGTGCCTGGATACTTCCCGGTCGCAGGAAGTGATACACACCCCACGGGATGCCCAGCGCCGTGAGCTTGCTTGCATTGGCCCAAAATTGGCGGTCTATGCCGTTTTCGTCGTGCGTGGTGCTGTTGGCTATCATGCCGTCGCTACAGCGAATTATGCCGAATTTTGCGCCTGAATCGTTCCAATTGTACGCGCCCTGCCAATAGGACACATCGACGCCAATACTCCCCTGTGGCAGCGCCGTAACCACAGGAGGCGGGTTAGGGTTTGGCGGTGGTTCCGTTTCCTCTGTGGCTTCAAACTGCACAAGCGAAAATTCGTTCGCGCCCTCTGGTATCTCGAAATAATCTGTATTCGCTATCCAGGTGCGCAGCGTCTTACCGCCGCCCTGTGATTCGGTTTTGAAAAATGCGATACGGGTGTGGGTTGCCCCGCTACGCTTATCGGTTGCTGCGCGTCCTAAGTTTTTGTACGTTGTCACTGGTTCACCCCCTTGCCCGTTGCCGGGTTGCTCTGGTAATGTTGCGCCAAATTCTGGCGCTGTTGGTTGCGGTTGTTGCGTGTCGGGATACTGGTTATTTATGCACCAGTTTGCAAAAGGGTTGCCGTCTGCACTAATCCATGCCGCCAGCTCATTATCAATGTTGCCCCAGCCGCTACGCAGCGACCATATCGCCGCCGCTTTGAGCTGCGGAAAACGTGCGCTTAATAGGCTGTATTCGCGTATCGTCGCAACGGCCGTTTCCCATTTCGGCACGGTGTTTAGTGTCCAACCAAACTCAGTAATGAAAATGGGAAACGTGCGCGGGATGCCTGCCTTATCAGCCGCCGCTATTGCCGCCTGAAAACGGCCGTATTTGTACGGGTAGCTGTTGCCATAGGGCAGCAGGTCGAAACTGTACTCGTGGACAGATAAAGCCGCTTTGGTTGGATTCTCTGCGCAATATCGCAGCCAATCTAGCATTCCCGGCTGGCTATAATCCGCTGGTTCCGGCTCTCCCGAATTGAACGCAGGCCCGCACACCTTGAAGCCTTGCCCGTTGGCTATCTGCGCGTATTCCACCATGAAACGGCCGATCCAATCCACAGGATGCAAGCCGCCCCAGGTGGGTTTGTCCGCGTCTGGTTTGGCGCGTATCTCATTGACTGGTTCCATGAATACGCGAGCGGGCAACAACTCAGGCGGCCACTTGGCCCGCGTTATTTGCCAGTGCGCTTGTGCGGCTTCACTTGGCGGTAGTTCGTAGCGCGGAACGTCGTAATCGTTGCCGTCTTTCTGCCCCGCTGTTGACGTGCGGTAAATCAGAATGCTATCAGGATGCCCGGTTTGTTGCGCTTGATAGCACAGCCCCGCGTCATCCGTGCCTTTCCATGCTGTTGGAACATCGGCAGCAGTAAGACGGTTCAGGAAGTCCTTAGTACCGTTCTTGTTGCCGCCCGGTCCGTACTCAAAGCCCCATGCGATCATAATCAAACCTTAAAATATTCACGAGTTTTCAAAATTAACACTCTGGACTATTGACACTGTATATACAGTTATGCTATACTCTGTATATGCAGTCAGGAAATAAAACAAGTCACAAGGAGATTGAAATGAAAAAAGTAATAGTAAGAACCGAGTATTCCAACAGCTATGATTGCCCCTACTGCGGTGAGCACTACGTCAACCAGAGTGCAAAAGCCGGTGACAAGGACCGTGTAAATTGTGACGGTGAGGATGGTTGCGGTAAAGAATTCAAGGTAAATTGGAAGTAGTCAAAAATGGCGAACACCAAAATCCGCACTATACGTCTCACCGATGAACAGATCGCCGCGCTTGACGCCCTGGCTAAAAAGCTAGACATAAGCGGTCAACGCGGTGCAACATTTCAGCCGTTCATTCAATGGCTTGCCGATACCGCCGATTACGCACTTGCAGAAACGGCAGCCGCTCTGGAAATCGCCGCCGGTTGCGCCGCTGGCAACGATTGGCAAGATTTGATTGAATCAATAGAGCCAGAATATTAATTTGTTAAAGTTCAGCCACCCTACGCGGTGGCTTTTTTATTCCAACTCACCCACCGGCCGCCATTCGATAGACCACCCGTAAAGCAACTCTTGATTAAATCGAAACGATAGCGGCTCACTTACCGCAAAATCTATGCGTATGCACCAGTGCGGCCCATAGTACGGATGGTTAAAGAGTAACGGCCGTCTATTCGCCTCGCTCCCGAACGTGTCAATGCACCACCACTCAGAGCCATCAGCCAACGTGATAACTACCGTGTTGACCGTGCCTAGCCAGTCCTCAGGGCAAGCGGCAACATGGCCCAATAATTCCGGCCGTGTCTCAATACCTATTGCCGTCACGCCGCAATCATGGTCGCAATTAATACCGCCCCATTCCCAATTGTAAGCAGTGGCGTATAGCGGCATGGCTTCCAGCGGCGGCGGCTGTGCCGTGAGTGATTCCACCGCGCCGCTTAGGGCGAGTAGGGCGCATACGGCCGTTTGGCAGGCGGGGAGTATCAATCGTTACCCTTTACCATGTCGTATTTGGCCTGACTAACGGCGAAAACAGCCACCACCAGCGCGGCAAGGTTACTTAGGGTGAAACTGTCAGGCGTTATCTGCCCCGCAACCACCATTTCCGCAACGCCCCACACGACGGCAAACAATACCGTCAAAATGAGCGCGGCGTTACCTTGCAGGTTCAGCAGTCCTTTAAGCCAATTAACCGCAGGAACCGCGCCAAAACCGCCAATAACGGCAACGAGAATACCCGCTACCTGTACCAGAATTTCATACCAATCTAATGACATTTTTTAATCTCCTATGTAACTATCCAATTAACTAATGGCCGTCGCTCATAATGCGGGCCATGCTACGTGCTTCCTTAATGCGTTTAGTGTGCTTAGTAACTCTTCGCTACGGCCGTGCCGCTCCATGTGAGAAACCAGCCGCTCCGCCCTTGCCTTTTTGCCATCCCCGCCCAGGCTTTCATAATCGACATTGAGCGATAGGCATAGCGATCTCAGCTCTTCGTCATTAAAATAAACGGCTATCATTTGAGATAACTCAGCAACCCACGACCCGGCAATAAGCGGTCCTGTATCTGGCTTGCCCTCCCGCCCTCTTCCCTCAAGGACGGCGATTCTAGTTGCAAGCTCGATAATAATTCCCTCATACTCCTGTCGCTTTTTTTTTCAGTCCTTAACTCCTCACTAAACGATTCAGCCAACCGCATAATATCCCCGCGCAGCTCTTCGATTTGCAGCGGCAAAAAACGAACAGTTTCTTTTATTTGGGCTAATTCGCGTTGCGTATTAAGGTTAGTCATAGCGCCCGCTTCTAATCTCGCTTAATATTTTGTTGGTCTGTTCGTTATTAACGCTCATCGCAAATTACGCAACGGTGAAGAAGCTAGACCCAAAGTCTATGAGTATGTCCTCGCCGTCCGCCAGCGTGATTGACGAACCGTAATCGTAGTAGCAGACAAGTGGATCGCCCGCTACAGTATCGTCATAAATATAGACGTAGCGGAATGGCCCCACACTGCCCCCACCGGCCGTAAGCGTTAAATCTTGCAGCACCAGAGAGTAAGTACCACCCGTCTGACTACTGCTGGTTGTTGTGATATTTCGGCTGCTCAGATTTGTGTACGTAATTTGCGTTACGTTTGCCAATACCCCATTACCGTTTGCCGTTGGGTTGCTGGATTCAGACCCCGGCGCAGTGTTGCTTAGTGCGACCACAAATTGATCGGAGGCTAGATCTACATCTTCCCCCATGTAATCTACCCAGTCGTTAATCTTGTTAAACGTTGCCATGATTCACCTCTTATTCAATTACAATAAACTTGTGTTCTTCTGTCGATAATTGTGCGGAGCCGGTTGTTACCCGCCCGCGCACAGTCCAATTTCCGGTGGCGTCAATGTCACCGCTTTGTATGGTGTATTTAATAATGCCGTCCGACCCATCCGAATCAAACGCGGCCGTAACTATTGCCGCGTTGCCCTCAGGGTCGGTCAATATCATCTGCTGCGCCGTCGTGTAGGCGCTAATATCGGCAGCGGCGTTTGTGTCTACATCTATAAATGTGAGCTTCCCCACTTGCCCATAATCATCCTTGACAATCTTGTCCCAACTCATCCGCTTTTTACCTCCCGTGCAGGCGATGGATTACTTATTGCATTTACCGCAGGCGATGGATTACTTTTTAAACTCGCTACTGGCGTGATATTTACCAGTACATTAGCCGTGTAGATTTGCAGCTCACCGCTGCTGTTATAGGTCAATGTCACGTTTTGGCCGGTCAAGGTGAATGAACCAGTGCCCGCGCCTAAAATGCGACTGACTAGCAGGCTTGCCGCCTGTCCGCTTAGTGTGAAGCTCCCAGCATCCGCAGCGATTTTGCGCCCAGCTAATAGACTGGCATCCTGCCCCGTCACAACATACGCCCCGGCGCTGGCAGTCAACAGGCGGCTAACTAACAAACTTGCCGCTTGCCCCGTTAATGAGTAGCTCCCACTATCGGCCGTTAGGGTGTAGGTCGTTCCCCCGCTGTTATAGGTCAATGTGGCGTCAATGCCGGTCAAGGTAAAACTACCGCTTTCGGCTGCTAACAGGCGACTTGCCAACAATGAGGCATCTTGCCCCGTAAGCGTAAATGTGCCAGATTCAGCAGTGAGCAGGCGATTGACCAACAAACTGGCGTCTTGCCCGCTCAGTGTGTAGCTACCTTGTCCTGCTGTGAGTAAGCGGTTAGCCAACAGCCCCGCCGCCTGTCCGGCGAGTGAAAATGACCCGGCAGCGGCCGTTAGGTTGCGACTGGCTAACAGGCTGGCGGCTTGACCTGTAAGCGTGAAAGAACCAGCATCAGCCGTTAGGGTGTAATCAGCCCCCGCCGCCGCTTCCTTGATTGTGAAGGCTTTTATTGCCCAATCCCCTGCACCACTCAGGGAACCGTCAACGGCCGTTGACGTGGTGCCGGTGGCGTTCTTGTACTCAGTGCTATTGTTGGCACTGGTGCCACCTGTACCGGCCAATGTGTTAATGGCGCTGGCTGTATATCCGCTGCCTACTGAGAACGTGCGTGCGGCCCCGTTGCCCACATGCCCCCAAATGAGATCGGAGCTTGCCCCCGGCGTAACGTTTACCGTCGGTGTGGCATCTGTACCCGTTGCCGTGACAACGGTTGAGTTAATCGGACTGGCAACATCTGCCCCGGTTACTCGCCGCACTGAACCGGCCAAACTGTCAGCCGTTGCACTTACGCCAAATGTAACCGTGATGCTTTCCGTTACGGTAGCTTCTGCCCACCACGCATGATGAGAAATGCGGGATTGTGTCACGGCGCTGCCAATTGCGTTCCAGGTCAACCCCGTGCCGGTATTGGTCGGTGTCGATATGGTCCCACTATTGGCCCGGCGCGTGAATGTAGCAATGAGCAAATCACCATCTGTAACCGATAGGCTAGATGTGGTGGCGCTGGTGGCGCTGGTTGCCGTAGCCAATACGGCCGTTCCCGCTGGTGTTGGTGCCACTATTCCACCCCCTCACAAATCACGTACTGCTCACTCACAATCAGTTCGCCGTCGCACTGCAACTCATAAGCGCCCGGCGTTAAGACAATGGGCAGGTATGTGACGGTTGCCGTCGGTGGCGGTACAGGCTCCGTGAAATCTTCCGCACTTGCCAGCTCACCCGCAATGAGCAACAAAGCGACTGCCCCCACAAACAGCATTGCCAGCTTCCCCCGTCGATTCATTAGAAGCGCCCCCCTCTGGCTATCCCGGCACTTCCCAAAATGCCCTGCGCGGCCAATCTTGCGTCTAATCGGCTGTCTGGTACGTTCACAGCCACACGTAGCTGGTTGCTCGTGTAATCGTAATCAAGCGCCGTGATGAAAAACGTGTCTAGATTGTTGGTCGCTTGATTCAACGACACGGCCGCAGCCGGGTATAAATCCGTTATCTGAATCAGCCCGCCGCCCTCAAATATCGGTGCCCATAACGGCCGTTTGGCACCGTTGCTATCACGGATGTAGGGAGCGGATACGGTAAAAGCGGCGCTTTGGGCCGGTTGCCCCAAAAAGCCTAAATTTGCTGTTGCTAATTGCGTTGCCTGCGTTCCGTTCAGTTCTGGGAAATGCTCTGCTTGCGTTCGGTTCAGGTGCGTAAAGCTGGCGTGTTGGTCCTGTTGTTGCGCCCAAATGGTTTTGCTTTGGATGCTATACACATCATTGGTAGCGAAAACATTTGCACTGCCCCCGCTTAGGGTTGTTAATGTTAATTGCGTATTGCTGGCAATGGCCCGAATCCTAGCAATGCTGCCATCGGTAATATTGCGCACTTCGTCGCCTACGTTTATGTGCCCAGCCAGGAAAAACGCCGTTGTGTCGTTTAGGGTATTGGCCCCGCCGCTGGTTGCCGTGCCCTGGTAGGTTCCATACCACACTACAGAGCTTGACCGATATTGCGACATGTCCCGATCAAGGTCTAGCCGTGCCAGGTCATTAATGCTCACCTTCCAATTGACGGTAGTGCGATTGGCCCGATTCTTGAAATACGGCGTAAAGTCCCTCAGGCTTCCGTAGTTCATTGGCCTATCTATACAGTAATAGTCCCAAAGTTCCCCGGCACTATTCCCCGCTTTCTTGGCAAATTCGATAAAATCACCGGCATAAATACCGAACTTAGGCGGATGCTGCCAACCACCTAGCGCCGTGCTGGTTTCCTCAATGTTGCTCATGTCATCTTCCAAAACGTACACATCGTCGGTAAGGAAGTTTTCCAACATGGCGCTTGTGGTTGTAGAAGCGGTGTAACTGGTGTCAGTTGGCCCGTATTGGTCGTAGTGGTTCCACCCCGGCCCCTTTGCCACATAGGTAACGTGGCGTGTGCCTTCTGGCCGCAGGTTGACAATAAACCCGCTTACGCAGTTGTAAACAAGGTTATCGAACACGGCCAAGCGCTGCATAGCCGCGCCGGTTCCTCCAAAGTGGTTATTCATTCTGTCGTATTGGTCAAGCCTGCTTTTGGCCTTGACAGTGACTTCAATGCGTTCCACTCCGTAGGTTTCAACATTCCAACGAATACCGATTCTTTCCGGCCGTTCAAACGCCTCGGACATCGTGCCCCCGGTAATGTGATACCCTGTAAAACTCGTCGTGAATCGCCCTGCAAATAACTCGCTCATTATGTTGTCCCTAACAGGTGGCGAGTGCGGGGGGTAACATAAAATGTAAAGTTTCCTGTTTCTGTAAGTGTGAAAACCTCGTCATCTGACGAGGTGCCAAATACAAACAGGACAAATCGGGTCATCTTGTTACCCGCGACTACTGAAGTTATGTGACCGCTAGGATTAAGCAATACGCCTTGGGGGGTTTGCACCGTGGGGGGTACAGCAGTAGTATAAAACCCTGCAACGCTGTAATCATCACTCCGGCATATCACAATTTCTTTCCCTGCCGGGAAAAGCCAAACCCCGTCTATTTCAAACGTAGCCGAAGATGTCGGAATATCCTCAATCGTTATTCTGTATTCAGCATTCCCGCTTCCTGGATAGGTATCAGGATCGAATATATCATCTGGGTAAAGCCCCCTCGCATCTATCAATCCCAAGTCTATAATTTCCCAATTCCCCCCGGTATTAGGTAGGCTCTGCGTTGTCTCCTGGTGTGACACAAACCCACGATACAGAGCAGATGCAATAGTAGGCGTTGTGTTGTTGTTTCTGATAAGCCCAAACGCACGTAATGGGGTGCCCCACTGTAGGCGTGCGGCGTCTGTAGAAAAGCGGTAATAAATTGTTGTTGTATTTGTTGCGCTGGATGGTGACGTAAGTCTGATGTAATTTCCACCCGATACAGTCCCGCTTTGCGTGGATATGGTAACTCCACCACTTACGGCACTGGTTGAAAATTCATCACTATCAATAAAATGCTTGTAGTCAGCGACTAGGTATTTACCATCTGACAACGTGCTTAATATCATGGTTTTAGGCGACGTTGCATAACCTGCTGGATTATTGTAAATCTTTACCAACGCATCACTATCCCCCGGCACGCCCCACACATCGACGTAGTTAATCCGCTCCTCATTACTGCTGGTTGGATCGTAACGATTACGGATTGCCGACGTGCTACACCACGCATCCGGCGCGGTGGTGGTGCCGGTTTGCAAGTACGCCCCGTCAATCACAAAATTGCTTACCTTTGTGGCGCTGCTTGCCGTCCGTGATATGTAAAACCTGAAATTCGCGTTGGTATTGGTTCCGCTCAACACATAGCGATACCATGTACCAGATGCCCCCGTCGCTGTTTTGTCGTAGCCTGTTGGCGTGGTCGGGTTAAATGTCTTGCTCTGTATGCTTACGTCGCTGCCATCGGTCAAGTTGATTGTCACCGGGTCGCCAAATAAACCACCGCTGGTCAACCCCCTTAACCACACATAGGCTACGGCCTGAGTGCTTGATGACGCCGTAACAGATGCGCGTATTCCCTCATTGGTACTGGTGTCTGTAGCGATTTGCTGCGCTTTACCACCGATCAGGTAATTCACCACGCTGATATTTGTTGTAGGCGTCCCTACGGCCGTCCACCCGTCGGCCAAGCCGTCGCTATTAGAATCCTCTAGGAAGTGTGGCGAGCTTGCTAAATCGTTACGCAGGGTTATGGCCGCCCCCTCGCCTAATGGCTCCACAACGAGCATAATCACCACGCCCAAAGCCCGCTTGTTAAGGATTGACGCAGGAGTGTAGTAACTGCCTGAATCATCCACATCGCCATAGATAACGGTGGCGTCGGTGTAGTTGGTCATGCCGTCTAACTGTATGCGTAAATAAATCTTATCTACATCACCATCAGCATGATAACGTGCGGCCTGTTGGTCCTCTCCGTCAATCCATCGTTTAATGGGGGCAATGGTATTAATCACGTCGTCCCAATCATCCCCGTACACGTTCTTTGTTAGAAAGACCGTCCGCGGCTGGTTTTTCAGGCGTATCAACTTCGGTGATCCATTGTCCGGTCTATGCCATAAAACATCAGGCTCCCCGGCTTCCACTTTTAAGCCGTAATGTAGTTTAAAATCGGCCTGGCTTGCCGCATCATAAACAAATTCGTAATCCGTGGTTCCGTCGCTCAGTATGACGCTATCGGCCATTATTTAAGGCTCCCTATTCTTTCCACTACCATTGTGGAAACGCGATCAGCAAAGCGCTGGCCGCTTTCCCCCGGCCGTTGCACCACCTGCCCTATCAATGGCGCGTTAATGTTTATACCGCCCATGCCCCCGGCCTGTGACGATGGAATAACATTCCCCTGATCGCCGGGGATAAGAAAAAGACGGCCGTTTTGTTTAAATAATTCTGGCTGGTTGAATTCCCCCACCTGTGACATTTCGCCGGGTAGCAAAAAGTTCCCTAGTGCGCTTTGCTTGCCATGCTCTTTTACGTCACCGCTACCGCTGCCTAAATCGCTGGCAGATGAGGTGTTAACGGTTACACTGGCAGAAGCGTGACGGCCGTCAACACTATCTAGCAGCCCCTTCACTTCTCGGAGGCGTTCAATAGAATCGCCCATCATAAGCGTATAGGCCGTTTCTACTTTCTGCGGCGTGGCATTAAACAGGTCAATAAGCTGCTGCTGCTTTTCGGCCGCTGCTATAGCCGATTCAGCAGTTCTAAATGTCCCACTGGCAAGCAAATCAAAAGCAATGCCTGCAACCTCGGCACTCACACCACCGTCAACAACTATCTGATTTAGTTCCTCAATGGCGATACGCGCCTCAGCCGCCTGTAATCGCATGTCGGCTTCTGCCTGCGTCAATTCCCCAATAGCAACGGCGTAATCTAGGGTGCGCTGTACGGCGTCTGGGTCTGGCGACAATTCGGCCAATGCCAGCGCCCCTTCAAATGCAAGGTCTCTGTATGAATCAATGATTGCTTGATTAGCGGCGTCTATGGCTTCCTGTGCGGCTTCTGCGTCCTCTATGCTGCCTGTATAAGCCGATCCCACCGCGCCCTGTGAGGCTTCAAGGTCGGCACGCTGGGCAATAAGCGCCTCCCGCTGGCTGTCGCTCAAATCACCTTGCAGGGCTTGATACGCTGCCAGCCATTCCGCGCTGCCCTCATTGACAGTATTGAGAATTTCACGCATAGCCCCCTTTTGCTCATCGCTCAAATCGGCGGCAAGCTGGGAATTAATAGAGGCAATCTGCCCGCTATTATCGCGTGTGGTCTGTACCCACTCCCCTTGTGCCCCGGCAAGCTGTTGCTGGGCTTCTAGCAGTTGGCTAATCGCATCGCCAGCCCCGCCTAAATTTTGCAGTTGCCCTGCTATGGCCTGGCTGTAATTGCGTGCGGCGTTGGCAGCCTCTTGCAAATGTGCGTAGTTCTGGATTAATACCCGGTCGTAGGATTCACCCTGCGCTACGGCCGCTTCATACGCAGCGGCGGCGGCTAAATTCTCTGCTGAATTGGCTTCAGCAGCGGCGGCAACATCCCGATTGTATTGTGCCATCCGATCCATTTGCTCATTAAGCTGCTCGGCTTCCCCTGTTGCTTGCTTTAATGCAACAGCCTGATCGTACCATGCCCGCGTGGTCATGATGTCAAAGGTATGCACCCCGGCAGCATGTAGCATCTGCTGGTACTCTTCAAAACTACCAGCAGTACGGCCGATGGACTCCATCACCTTTTGCTCACCCTCAATTGTGCGGGTTTGCGCTTTGGTGTAATCGCCTGTGGCTTCTGCCATAGCAAGGTTTCTAGCCTCTACATCCTGAATGGCTTTGGAAAAGTCACCGTTTATCAATTGCACCCAAGGTAATAACCCTTCTGCTAGATGTTGCTTAAAAGCATCGGTAGATTCCCCCACCTTTACTTCTAAGCGTGCCCAGGCGTCCGCTTGGCTGTCAACATTGCCTCCCACCTGCTGAATAAGCTGATCGCCAGATTCAAGGACGGCGTTAAGTAACGCAACCTGCTTTTCTTCTGCCGTCAATGCCTCTACTGTTTTGCCTAGCTGCTGCGCGTATTTTTCGTTAGCCTCGCCAACCTTGACCACGATACCCAGGTTGTCAAGAATGAGGGGAGAAGCGCGCTTGATACCTGTAGCGATACTGTCATACAGGAAAGCGGTATCGCCTAATTGCGGATTAAGTTTGTTGGATGCTTTGGCGATTTCTAGCAGCTGCGGCGCATTGGCGGCTAGTTTCCCGGCAAGCTCATCACTCGCCCCGGCCGTGAGCTTAAGAAGCCCGGCCATAAGGTCAGCTTCCTTGATCGTGCCGCGTGCGGCCGCGCTCATGTTATCCAGCAGTCCAGGCGTCTTAAAAACTTCCTGATTCATTAGCTCAAATGAATCACGGAGCTGGTTCAGGTTGGCTCCCTCGCGTGATAGGTCAAAGGCTTTTTTGAACGTGGCCCCCATTGCTACCATGCCAGCAGTTACATTCTTGGCAGTGCCTAGCAAGTCATCAAGGCGTTGCCCGATACCCTTGATAGCATCGCTCCCTTGATCAACCTGTTTGACAACTAACCTAACTTCTGCCACTGTTGATACCTACCTTTAATAGCCCCTGTTCTTGCAAGTCGCCTAACAACAAACGCTCATTGACAGTTAGGCCGGTATTGACCGCTTCTCCCTGCAATGAGCGAAATTTACTGACTACCCGGTGGATGTTTCTCAAGGCTCTCATGCGGGTAAATTCTGTGTAATCTTGTTCATGTACACCACCGCTACGCGGTAGATGATAATCACCACAGAGCCAGGCCAATTCTAATTCGGGCGGCGGCGTGGCCTTGCTGTTTACTACACACTGCACCGTCGCCTCTATGAGTTTTTTGGCACGGCCTCCGCTTCTAGGCTGTTCATGTGCCGGGCGGTTTGGTTCCCTACCCACATCACAACATCAGCAACCTTAGGGCCGGTTTCTTTTTCAAGGTCTAGCTCTTTCGGATTAGGAACGGCTTCGCACTCCCATTCCTGATAAAGCGCCAAAAAGCCCAGCCATGTGCGAATGTAAACATCCTCACTGAAAAACCCGGTGGCATACACGCGCCCTCTGTACCGTAGCTGCTGCCCTACTGTGGGCGCGTCCGGTAATGTGAAGCGTACGCCTAAATCTTCGTTGGTAAATTCCATTTGTGCCCCCTGATTGATTACAGCGCCACGCTGGTATAGTCGAATCCATCGCCGCTCGTGCTGCGATATTCGGCCGTCCATGTTTGCAAGCCTACGGGAATGGATACGCTTACCGTCCCAATATTGGCCTCACCGGTGATGTACTGCCCACTTGCCAGCGTTACCTCAATCGTTTTGGTGGCACTGGTTCCTGCGGCTGCCAACGGCCCATAAATGCCGCGCGTGGTGCTGTTCATCATGCCCGTAAGCGTGATGCCCTTCACAGCGCCAATATCACGTTGTTCTGTTCTGTTGCTGTCACCCAGCCCGGTATCTTCCACCAGACCATTACCGCCGTTAATCGTGGCGTTGGTTACATCTCCCGAAATGGTTGTCAATGTACCGGATGCGTTATCTACCCGGACGCCTGCTACATCACTTAATGCATGGCTCATTCGTTCACCTCATCACTTTGTTCATATTCGGCTACGGCCGTTTCCAACCGTGCCAGCTTGGTATGATCGTATGTATCAAAGTGCCCCCCGCGCTCCTGTTGTGCCACAAGCGCCTGTTGTTTCTCTAAAGCTGCCAAAAGGTCAGCCGGTGCTTTACTCCTGGAAGCTGATCGTGATTTCTTCATTTACCGTTCCTATCATCGTCGCTACCAACCACTGCGGCGCGTCCGCTGGGTTTTGTGTAACCTCATTAACGGCCGTTACCTGTCCCTGCTGTACCGTGTTGCCCGTATCGCCTAAGCGGGGATACTGGTCAAGGTTACTCAGAAGCGTGTTGTAATTGGCCTCTAAGTTGGTCAAGGTACTGCCATCGTCACGATACTTCTGCCACACCTCAATAATGGTTTGCCATACGTTTTGACGGTTCTTAAAGGTCAACATCTCCCGCGTATGGCTCCCCGGCTTAAGGATGACATAAACAGAAGCCTTGCCATTATCCAGAATGCGCCAATCTCCCCGGCTGGTGTTGTTCTCATCGTAGCCACTAATGGCCCGAATGCGCGTCAACCAAAGCGCCTCTACATCACTGTAGCCACTCACGGATTGAACATCCTCCGTCTAAACATTGGCTGCTCTCTCACGGTGCTATCCGGGTCCGTGCGTTCGCCGTGCTTATTCATGGCCGTAAACGTCAAGGCGGCGCTGGCATCGTCGGCAACCGGCACGCCCTGATCGGCCCATGACGTTTTACGCTTCTGTACCCATTCAAAAGGGTCATCACCTAACAGTTCCCACAGTGACTTGTAGCGGCTATCCTCAGAGCCATCAAAACCTGTGGAGCGGGCGGTAAGCTCTACCATTGCCGCCGCCCGCGTCCTTACCCACAGGTCACAAGAGCGTTTTGGACTGGCAACCGAAACGGGAATAGAGAAGCCGCAAGCGCGTATAGCGTCGTTTAAATCGGATGAAATGTCGTCAATAAATGCTTCCACTTCTGACAGGCTGGGACGGCTGGCCTCATCAAATGTTGATTCGCCGTCCAAAAAGTGCCGGGTCAATGCCAGCACATCAGCCACAGAAGAGTAAGAACTCGCTTCAATCGCCATTATTTCTTGCCGCTGCCCCGCTTGCTCTTGCTGCTGCTTTTGGCCTTAGGCGTTACGTTTTCCTCTACAATGACGCCCTGTCGCCACATGCGGCGGTGGGCTTCGTTACCTGCCTCAAAAGCGAATAGATCGCCTGCTTTGTATTCTTTGCCGTCAATTTTGGCCGTCTGGTGTGCTACTCGGAACTGAACGTAATCACTCATTTAGATACTTGCCCCTTGCCTCTTGTTTGGCGATATGCGCCGCCCGGTTGGCATCGTAGTTATCTAGTACCTCGCGTGCGGCTGGTCCTATGTTGTGTTCTTTGTGCGGTGGCAATCCACCCCACACCACGCTAGGCACCTGTGGCACGCGGCTCATGGCCTCGCCACAGTCGCACACGATACCCGTAGAATAGAGCATCCTATGTAAAACCTCTTTGTAGTGAGATTCAGGGCACTTGTATACGTAAGTCGGCATTACCTTATCGCCTCCACTCTAAAATCACGCCAGGGCCAATGGTGTAAGGCTGGCTTGACGTGTATGTTTCCCGCTTTAAATCCCGCGTCGATGAGCATTTGCGTCATGGTGTGCGGTGTGTATCCCCATAGATGTTGATAGTGCGGGTTGCCGTTTTGGTGTCCATAAATGGCGTACATATCATGAAACGGCCGTGGCTGCTGCGTAGTTGGAACCATCCCCAGCAGCGCCCTGGCTGCGTACTCTAAATTAGGCTGTTCGGTAATCAGCACCCCGCCCGGTTTCAATATCTGGTACACGGCCGTTACAAGCTTTACCGCGTCCCTGTGGTAAAGAAGCTCAATAAAGTGAATCATCTCTACACAATCCCACTGTTGCCCTGTTATCTGTTCGGGCAACGGCAAAGCAGGCGCGGCAATGTCGGCTCCCGCCTGTGGGTCAGCATCCAACGTCACCCAGCCCGCCGCGCGTAATCGGCTTGTTTCTCTCCCGCTGCCAATGTTAAGCCGGTTCATTAAGGATTCTCTTTACCAATGCCATGCCGTTGCCTATGGCCTGATGCATGTCCATGTAACGGTACGTCGCCAGCCGCCCGGCGAACAATAAGCCATCAGCTTTGGCCCGCTCTGCATACCGCTTGTGTAGCTCATTATTTTCCGGCGTGTTTATGGGATAAATGCGGTAGTTTGTGCCGTCGTAGGCTTGTGGGTATTCGGTGGTAACGGCCGTTTCCCGCCGGGGCTTCTGTCGATGTCCAAAGTATTGCCATTCCATTTGACGGGTATAGGTTGGCGTGTAATCGGTGTAATTCATGGTGGCACAGCCAATGCCATGCTGTACGTGTTCTGTCTTCCAGGCGAGTGAGCGATAGGGCAAACGGCCGTATTCGTAACCATACAATGCGTCAAGTGAGCCGGTGTAAATCGTTCGCTTTGCGGTGGGGCAGTCATCGGGAAACGTTACGCCTAACTCCACTGGAATGCCCTTTAGCATGTTCTTTATCCATGCCGTGTATCCATGTTTAGGCATGGCTTGATAGCGGTCTGAAAAGTATCTGTCATCGTAATCGCTGCGAATAGGGATTCGGGCCAATATGCCACCGGGCAAATCGTCAATATCCATCCCCCACTGCTTGAATGAGTAACCAGCAAAGAACGATTGCCGAATAACGGCCGTTGCGTGTTGTTCGTCGCCATTTAAGCCTAGTTGGTGCAGAGTTAGCCTGTTCGGTGGCAAGCTGTACACGTTGCCCCGGTAATGCGCCTTGACGCGGTGTTCGTATGGTTCCCACTCGCTAAAGCGATTCACGAAGTTCCATATCGGCTTGTTGTTCGTGTGGAAGATGTGGCCCCCGTAGCGATTGATAAAATAATCCTCGCACGGATCATCATGGCAGTTGCCGCCAATATGATCGCGCTTGTCCACTACCACGCAGGAAGCCCCCGCCTCAGTGAGCAACCTTGCCACTGTTGCCCCGGTCAATCCCGCCCCCACAATCAAAAAGTCAGTCATTAGAAACGATGTCTAAACGCTATCGGCTCGTTGGCATACCACGCTACGCCGTCGGACATCCACACCCCAAACGGCAAACCGTAATGCTGGTGTGTATGAAACGTGAACGGCAATACAATGGAACTGTAGCCCTGTGCGGCAATCTCATAGCACACTAGCCACTGTTGCCGGGCGCGGTGTGCGAGTGTGTCACATGCCTTCTGCCAGTCTTGCATATAGGCGCTGTACAGCCGTCGCCACGTTTTTGCTCTGGCTACCGTTACGCCAATGTTAAAGCACGGCTCACGGTAAATTTGCTCCCCCCAAAAGTTAGCTAATAATTTTTCGTCAACCTTTGGATGTAACCGCCGCGCTTCATCTATGAGCTTTTCATTAGGGCCGCTATTCCAGGCTACGCCTACTTCGTTATCTTCCCACGCCTCTAGCCAGCCCATTTCCTCAGTGGTAAACGGCCGTTGCAAGATAATGTCACCATCGCTGTAAATGATTAAATCGTCATCCTGCACACCGGGCAGTACCCGCAAAAAGGACCCATGCTGTACGCTATTGGTTCCCTCTGGTGCTCCGTCGTTCTGTTCGTGGCTAATGGTCAATGCCTGCACTTTGGGCAGTTCGTCAAGGTAGCCCGCTGGCACTTCACAGGCTACAGTAATGAGATAGACATCACCGGGAAAGAAGGCATTCACTGTCTTAAGGAACGGCCGTATTTTCTCTAGATAATCCTCTGTGGAGCTGCATACCAATTTCATGTTAATAACCTCTCCCATTCGATAGCGGATTGAGCAACCGTGCCCAGTTTGTCTATTTGCCGTTCGCCGTAGCTTGCACCGTCAAGCCTTGTCAGCATCTCACCTGCGAACAAATCGCACATTCGATAGTCCAGGCCGTCAACCATCGGCAAACCACAGGCCCACGCCGTGAGCGCCTTGTTGTTGCTCTTAACCTCTCCCCACGGTCCAGGGTAGGGGGGCAGCAGAGCAATATCATGAGAGGCCAATACCTCTACCTCTTTTTCTAGCGACCATTTAAGGTGGTAAATAGGGAATACATCGGAGAATTGAAAATACAAGTCAGGGCGATTGTCAAAGATGGTCAGTTCTATCTTGTACCCATTGGCTACTAATCTTTCCATGTTGGCTTTTGCCGCCCATAACGCTACTCGGTTAGCCGCAATGCCAAACCAGATAAAGCGCACAGGTGAAACGTCATTATGTTGTCGCTGCGTGTGAAAGTGGGACAGCTTCAATCTGTCGGGAATGCAGGTGGCTAAGTCTTCCCCGTACCATTGATTAAAATCAGTAGCCAGCGCTTCTGTACTGGCAACAACGGCCGTCATATGCCGGGCAATCTCTTTACACTCATTAGGTTGCCACCACCATGACGGGTCGCATACGTCCCAATAATGACGCACGTGTGGACTCGCTTTAATCAACGGCAGATTCGCCGTCTTTTGCCATATGCAAATATCCCCCGGGTTGTCGTAAACCTCCGTCAGGTATTTCATCTCCAAATTACCAACATCGTGCCCCCGCTCCCTTAGCGCCTCTGCTACCCAATATGCTCGCATCCGTGACGAAGCCCATTCAATAGGCCCGGCGGTTACAAAACAGATATTCATTGTGACCCCTGGTGCTCTTGCCGCGCTTTTTGTACCTGCTCTCGTAAATGGTTCGACCACTCCCGCCGGATGCTTTCGGGTGTGCCGGAATAGTCATCAGGTGACAACGGGTAACTAACAATGTGCTTAGGTCTCACATCAGGATCGCCCCACAGCGTAAACCCGGCACGCTTGCACAGCAGCGGATAACGAATATCAGACCCCACCGGGTCTTTTGTCCCTCGCAATGGCGTGCCATCCGGCCATGTGTCCATGTCATCTTCGATTACTTCATGCTCCCCACATAAAGACGGCCGTACGGCTTCAATCATGGCCCGGTGCATGAGCATACAGCCCCAACCGCTTGCCCCCAGCTCGTGCAAGCGCCCGCGTTCGGGGTCATCTGTGAACGGCATAAGCGGCCATTGCCCATCAAATGGCTCGAACCAAACGCTAAACATAGGGGCAAACCGACGTCGCATATACAAGCCGCTAACGTAAGGCAGGCCATGCGAACGTAGCCGCTCTAATGTGTCGGCTTCAAATATCATGTCATGGTCAAGCAGTAGAATGTAATCGTGTTCGGAGGATAGAAATTCGTTAATGTGGAGCTGCCGCGCTTCGTATCCCTTTGTCGCCATTTTGAAGCGGGGGATACTGTCCCCATCACGGCGCTGCAAATTCATGATAGATAGTACAGAGTGTACGGGGATTGTGTCAGGCCCAACAACGCCAATATAGGCGCTGCCGGTGTAGGTCTTTTTCATCATTGTGCCCCCTATGCCCTGGGGAAGGAAGCGAACGGGGGCACCAGTCCGCCGCCCTCCCCAGGGCATAAGTAAAAGTCAGAATCGACTAAACGATGTCAGAGAAGAAAACGCCAGTGCTGGCAGCGACCAATTTCTGGTCCCATTGTTCCGTATGCTGCAACACGCGGCTGTTACGCCGTGCCGGGTCGTTGTATGTGGCAATCTCGCCCTCACCGCTGTCCCATGCGAACGTTTTCATGCTGGAAACGCTCATCATGTCAGCGCCGGGGGAAACAATGCACAGCAAGGCATCATCATCAATAACCGGTGACAGGCTGGCCGTTTGTCCAGTGTTGGCAGTGTTGTAAATAGCTCGGCTAACACCCAGAATGTCAATGCCCAAAACGGCCGCAAGCAAGGCCTCTACCCGCGTTACGGTTTGCGTTTCGGTGTACTGAATCAAGGTCTTAACTTCTGCATTAACAACCAGTGAATCATAAACAATCTCACCAACAAACAGAGCATTAGGTGATTTACCCGTCAACTGGCGTACAACCCGCTTCTGCGTGCGGATGTCCTGAACGGGTACACCGCTGGCGTCATCCCAATCGGTAGGCGTTGGGTTTGTGGTCCATACACCCGTCGTCATGAAATCAGCCGCAAAAGCGATCTCTTTACGCAGGTTGCTTTGGTGTGCCAACCACTCAAGCCCCACCTGGTCAAGGCGCATGTGTACCTGGCTGGTACGCTCGTGTTCTACAGGGATCACGTGCTCCAGACCCCATTGCAGCGTCTTGTAGGTGTCAGACCCGAACGTATAGCCGCCCTGTGCGTAGGTATCGCCATAGGCGCGGCGTTCCAGCTTGTCAGCAAACCAATGCTTTTGTTCGATGGTTAGATACGTGCCCGATTCCTCGTTCACCGGCACCACAGGGGCAGCACGGCGGGCGATGAAGTCGTTGTCATCATTCATGTAAGCAATCAGCATATTGGTCAATAGCGGATTGGCTACAGGTCGTAGTTGTGCAACTGTTGGTCTCATTTGGCTTCCCCCTTAGTACAGAATGGCCCGCAGCTCGTCACCGATGGCGCTTTTTGATTCGAGCAATTGACCAAACGTTTGCCCAGAGGCGGCGATAGCACGGCCGGTAGTATCGAATTGAATCTCAGTACCACGCGTTAGCGTGCCCGTACCAGCAACTACCGTGACAACGCCCAAACGGGCAACGGTAGCAGCTTCATTCGCTGCGTCTGGTGCATCCATTAACACGCCCGCAATCACTTCTGTGGTGGCTGTTAAGGCTACGATTACATCGGCCGTACTGGCGTGCTTCACAGCATGGTATTGCTTGCTGCTTAGATCGCCCTGAACGTACAGGCCGGGAATGGTCGTGTAATTTCCATGTGTATCGCTCATTTCGTCACCGCCTCAAATAGTTCTGGACGCTCCATTGCCAGACGGGAAACGGCCGCATTAAAGCTAACTTTATGCTCTGCTGCGTATTCCGTTGCCAGCTTGACGATTGTGTCCTGGCTAGGTGGGTTGCCGTCGCCTACTACCCCTACGTCGCCAGTCAAGGCGGCTTCGTTAATCTGTGCAGACAGGGCCTTGAATTTCGTCACCAGCTTGTCAGCATCCTCTTGCGGGAGCCGGGCAAGAATGGTGTGTAATTCGTGGTCGTCTGCTACGGCCGGGGATTCGCTTAACGCAGTGCTAAATTTAGCGATACGTTCAGCAGCAGCGGCGGCGGCTTCCATCTTCTCTACTTTTGCTGCGTACTCTGCCACTTTTGCCCGTTCCGCTTGCAATTCGGCTTCAAACTTGCTTACCTCTGGCTGCGGTTCAGGCTGTGGAGCTGGTTCACCTTCACGGTTAAGAATATTCTTAACCCATGCGTTGAACTGCTCAAACAGCGGCGTCGGTACTTGTGTCATTTCAGACATATTGTTACCTCCGTATTTCTCAACATGATAAAAAGCCGCAGCCTCCCCCAAAGCCGGGTTATGCAGCAGCGCATCACCCATAATGATGGGTGGGTAAATCTTTTCTCCAGTTAATGAATTGAGTAAATAACCTTCTGTGATTATTTCCGGTGAATGGTATCTAAATGACCCCTGATTGACGGCTGCTGTGCCATTGTCATTCCATTCGGGGATTACATACAGACCGTCCGCTCGCACCTCAAGCCCTAGCATGTGCCCACCTGCGGGCGTTTCATCCCTGTGGCTACCCAGTTTAATTGGGGGCTTAAAGTGGGGGAGCTTGACGGTGGCTGCATATTCAGGGGTGAGGTTTATCGTCTTACCGTTTTTGTGAATCAATCCAAAGGGAAACAAGCGGTATGGCTCCCCCACCCGCGTATTCACAAAACGGTCGATTAAATAGATAGATTCTGCACCCATGCTGATAACTTACAGCATGGAATGTAAAACCTCTTTGTATTAGGTGTGATTAAACCGCCGCCAGCGGCTTTCCTCTGTACGGTAGATAGGGGTTACACGGCTTAAGCCGTGTAATATGTATGACGCGGCTTGATGCGTGATGTCAAACTGTAACATAATATCGCGGGGGGTTAGCTCCTCACCTACTGCTAACTGCCAGGCAACCCACGCCGCTTTTTCTTGCGGTGTGAAGTCTGTTGTCATTGTCCTTTGTCCTGTTACCTGCCGTCAAGCCACCTTGCCAACTCATCAACGGCCGTATCATGCAGCCTGATAATGCCTGCCATTGCCCGCTTGGCAACGGTCTTAAGTGTCCACCACCTGCCAACAAACATTTCTTTCTGCGTGCCCTCGCCAATAACATCAGGCGCATAACTCAGGCTTGACCCAAACTCGCCTTGATACGCTGCCCCCACTTTGCGCGTGGTCTGTATGGTAGCCCGGCCAATAGGCCCGCCCGATTGCGTTACACCCAGGCTACGGCCTAACGTGCCGGTACGTCTGTATGACTGATTAGGGCGCGGCTTGGGATAGCTCGGCACGCTGCTTTGTACATGCAATAATGACGCTTGCATGGTCTTTTCCATTACCCGGCTAAACTCATTCGGGTAACGGCTAAACCGCTGCATTAAATCACGCGGGGTCATGATGACTTCGATACTTGAATCAGCCATACGCCACCTCAAACTTACCCGCCTTCACATCAGCAAAGAATTGCCCGGCTAACACGTCGCCAATGGACTGCCGTAACAACTCCTCACTTACAAACGGCTGTAACCAACAGCGGCAACGGGGATGAAACGGCGGTGCTATGGCGCTGGTGCCCACGTTGGCAAGCATCCCATTGGCCCGCATTAATGCCGCCTCTGGATTCCACCTGTCACCCATGAGCGCCCGCATAGCATCGCTTTGGGCCATTGTCTCAGGCGATAGGGTAAAGCTGCTGTTGAGTTCCACTACTGTGCCGTGTAGCGGCTGGCAGAAGGGGCAAACAAGCTCATCATTGGCCGTTTGCCAACGTTTACCGCTTACTACCCGCGTCCCTTCCCATAGCATCATATTGCCCTGAGCAAACACGCGGGTAACTTCTGTAATGGCTATCATTTCGGCACGCTTAGGGCCAAAGATAGGCGTTAAACGTGTAATGAGGCTGGGTAACGGATCGCCGCTTTGCATCCACTGGCGTATTGCTTCGATGGTTTGCTGGCGTGTGGTCTCTGTAATCCCTGCCACTGTGGAGAGGCGGTATTGGTCTAAGAACTGGAGAGCCGCCCGGTTCACAAAGTCCCAATCAACAAGGTTTTGCAGTGCCGGGGGAAGCTGGGCAACGGCCGTTTCTATCCCTTGCAATAGGGCAATCATCGTCAAGCCTTCCAACGATTCCCAAAATACGGCATCTTCGTTACGCCAGAATGAGAAGTCCAATGGGGTCATAGCTTACGCGCCCCCCGCTCTACACGCTTCAGTGCATCCTTGAAATAGCCGTTTGCCGTGCGATACCAGCGTCGCTCCAGTTTGCGCCGTTCGTTATCATCCGGCGCGTTACCAGCCTCAAATAGCGTTACGGCATTGTCGTCACGTTCGGGCATGTCGCTATCGTCGTTTTGTTGGTTACGGCCGTTTGGTGGTTGCCCGCGCTGCATGGCCTCTTGTATCATGCGCTGTCTTTCTTCTGCTTTGCGGTCGGCTTCCTCTTGCAGTTCTGTGATTTCATCCTCAGTCTTTTCCGGCATACCGAAGATTGACCGTATCTGGACCTCATCTTCTGGTGTCCAGTTCACACCACCGCCCACGGCCTTGATAAAGTCAATCATCATGTTTGTGTCTACATCACCCGCCGGGCTATGTTCTAGCTTGATATTGTCCGGTTCACGGCCGTTCAGTTCTAGCAATCGCTGTACGGCGTGCTTGGTGAACGTTTCCGCTATCGTATCGGCAAAGGCATCTACTGCCATCGTGAAAAATGATACGTCGCTTTCTGCCTTTGACTGCGTGCCCACGCCATTAATACCTAAGATGGTAAACTGTGCCAATGCAGCCAGCAACACCTTTTGGTCATAGTCGCTTATAGTCGTGTTCAATGCCATAAACACCTGAGCATTGCCCGCGCTCATCAGGTCCACCTCCCACATGTGCATTTCGCCCTCACCCGTCGGTGGGGGAATGACAATGCCGCCCTGTTCGTCAACACGAATGTTACGGGCGATCTCTTTTGCGCGGGTATGATCGTCACTTCCCTCGCTGCCGTCGCTGCCATAGGGCATACGCACCTTAGGCATACCCGCCGCATGTCGTTCGTAACCTATGGCGCGTATCTCTTCCAAGTTTGTGCCATAGTAAAAGCTAGTCCAGGCGGGCCGCAAGATGCTCTCCCCCTCTGGATTGCCCCCGGCATGACGAAATCGGATGACTAGCATCCGTTCTACAGGTATCGGGTCTCTCCACAGGTGCGGGTATTGCTGCAAGCCAAGTAACCCGCCGTCTTGTGCAAATATCCAGTCCATATGGGTTTCATGGCCCAGCATCTTGAACTTACGCCATAGCAAACGGCCGTCTTTACGCTCGTACTTATTTGTGAACGTGGTCCAGCCATAGAAGGCGCTCAGCACCGCATCACTGATAAAATCTGCCCATGAATGCGTAAGGTTATTAAACGCCTCATTGACTAACTCTAAATCAGGGTCATCTTGCCCCAATTCGCTGGTGAAAAACCAGTCTACCTTACGTATGGACATCTCAATAGCCAGGCGTAACGCGCCGCCAATAAGCGGGCTATTCTTGACCATCCGGTCAACCGTCTTGACCTTCTTTTGCGTCGTTTTCCAATCGTCAAGAAAATCATCCATGACGATACCAAACCGCTCACGCTGCCCACTGGCTCCGATGTCCTTTGTCAATGAACCAGTTGGCAAACGGCCGTTGCTGCCATTCACTCTATATTCTGCTACTTGTTCCATTAGAATTTACCCCACCTGCCCCCATTGTTACCGTTGCTAAAGCTGCCCCACCGTGAATTATACTCGCTTTCTGTCTGAATTGAACCGGACGCCACATGAGGCAGATACTTAAAGCCACCGGATGCGGCATCTACCGGGTCTTTGATGCCATTAGGAAAAGATGTCAAGATGTTTAACAGGCGTTCATTCCAATGCCCCTTAATAATCTTGACGTTACGCGCCTCACACTGCGCGGCTAATGGCTCGGCTCTCAATACCTTGTCACCCGTTGGCTTATCTGCCTGAATCACATAGCCTGGATTGCGAATGATGGTCGCCTGTGCCGATTCCTTGCCGCCGCTCCCCGGCTCCTGTTCGATGTAGGTGTAAACACGGCCGTACTTTGCCGCGTCTATCTCCAAGGTCTGACTAATTATCTTCTCGCGTTCAGCAGCTTCCCACTGCCCCATAATCATGTCACAAATAAAATAAGTGCCCTTGTATGCAGCCAGTAAGACGCCCGCCGTGTATGCGCCCGCGTCTTTTGTCCCTGCTTTGTCCCAATAGCGCACATAATGAGACTTTGACGGCACCTGATTAACAATATCAAACCATTCACGCTTAAACATGCCGCCCTCGCGTGGTGACGGCCGTTGCTGGTAAAGCGCCGCCCAAAAGTATGAGCCTATGCGCTTCTTTATCTTTTCTAGCTTTTCAATTGTGTAGCGTTCAGCAGCTAATGGCTCCCCCACTTTTCGGCTATCATGTTCTACCGTACAAGAATCGGCATATGCTGGCCTGTCTGGTTCCTTAATGGCTTCAAAGTCCACAATATGCCAGTTCTCCGGCTCTTCCTCGTATTCCTTATTGAGTAGGTACCCGCTTAAGTCATCCTCATGCCAGCGCGTTTGAATCACGATAATTGCCGCGCCCGGTTCCTCTCTGGTGTAAAAGGTTGAATCGTACCAGTCCTTTTGTTTGGCCCGTATCGTTTCACTGGCTGCTTCTTCTGCGTTCTTAAGCGGGTCGTCGATGATACCCAGGTGGAAGCCCTTACCCGTGATAGGCCCGCCCACGCCAGCCGCCCACAGCCCGCCGCCCTGGTTGGTTTCCCAATGCTTGACGGCCGCTGCGTCATGCTTCACTTGCCCACCTGCGCGGGTATAGTTGTCTCGTGAATTGCGGGAGAAGGTATAGGCCAATTCAGCAGCGTATGAATTAATACCCACCCAGCGCCCAGGGTGCTTTAGCAAATAGTAAGCAGAGAATAAGCGGCTAACTAATTCGCTTTTCCCATGACGCGGCGGCATGAATATCATGAGCCGGTCTATTTCACCGTCTGCCACCTTTTGCAGTACGGCCGCTAGTTGCTTCACATGGGGATACCATTGGTAACGGGGATTAACTGAGGTAACGAAGTCGATGAAAGAACCGGCCGTCGCCTGGGTCACAGATTCTTCGGCCTCTATCCTGTCGGCTTCGGGCCATAAATGTTTGTACCTCAGTGAAGGGGGAAGGTTAGTCGCTACGGTCATTCAAGAGGTTAAGCAGGTCCAGCTTTATACCATCTGTCTCGCCCTGCGAATATTTGAGCCAATCTAACAAGTCTTTTTCAGTTTTGATATCAGGGGTATTTTCTTTTACAAACTGGCGTATAACACGGTTCGCAATTCGCAATCTCTCCGCACGGCTGGCAATGCCTACCATGTGAGAAAGACGGTCAACCTCTTGGCTAAATTCGGGGATGTCAAGCCAACGGCGTACCGTTCTGTCGGTTACACCACCGTTGTCCGCTGCCTCTTGCTGGGTAAGTCCCTTTGCAAGAGAGAGCGCAACCTTTTCTTTTGCGTCAGTCCACTTTAATTCGGACATTTCTAGGACACCTAGCCCCCGATTGCACCATCTGTCATCATCCTGCCTCCTGCCACGCTAACAATACTATCAACGTTACCTTACAGTATACATAAATTGGCTCTATGTGTACAGAGGTAAGGCGGGGGCAGTGGGGCCAATTAGTCAAAACCATACGCCTCACATACGGCGTTATGCAATTCCTCAATCGTAGGTGCTGCTATCGTGTCAACATGAGTACGATACTGTTTCACCATTGCTTTAAATAGATTGTCGTTTGTGTCATACCATACCGCTGCGTGAAAGTTCCAGCCAGGATAATCAGCATAGCAATCGCCGCCTTTTAATCTCTCTGCAATTTCATAATCAATCGCATGGTCAAAGTTTGATACTACACTCACCCCCAAATATTCAAGGTTCTCTGGTCTTATTGCAATGCTCATTCACTCACCATCCCGGCATCTATCGCCAATTCTAGTATCTTGTCAAGCCAGAGGCGCTGGGCTTTGGTCAGAAGATAGTCGCCCGGCTTTGCACCATCTCCCAACGTGCGCGTTCAATCCTTGCACAGTACCAAATTTACGGCCGCACTTTTCGCATTCATGCTCTGCACTATTCGCACTCATGCCAGCATCCTTTTGCATAGTGCTAGCATGTGCAAATTTTAATTCTAGCTCTTTTGCTTTAAGCTGTCGCTTTGCTTCTTTATCCAAAGCCTTTTGCTTAAGGTCAAATGATAGCATTATACCGTCCTGCCTGGTGTCTTGCTTAACCAATTCCTGCAAAGCAACCAGAACATAAACCAATGGTGCGATCCAGAACACCACCGCGCCAATGCTATCACGTAGCTCATAGGAGCCTATGCCAACATACGCCACCATGATAACAACCGCAATAACGGCCGTTCTGTTATCGTTTCGTTTCCATGCTGTCATGCCCACGTGCCCCGCCAATATACCCACCGCCTCCAAGCCTAGCGCCGTCAATGCGCCAGCGGGAATGGCTAACCACGCCTCATTTGTCATAGTTAGAACAGCCGAATAAACACGCCAGCCGAAAAAGATGACGGGTGCAATGGGTACAAAAATCGGTGCCGTGATAGACAAGAATTGATAAATCATACTTAACTGTCCCTTCCCTTTTTGTATCCCCACAACCAAATAACAATCAAGGGGGTCGCAATCAATGATATTTTGTAAAAAGCATTCGGAGAAAGTGCATCTCCAGAGATGCCGCTAACAATATAAGCAGACTGTGTATACACGTACGCAAGAAAACCAATGGTTGCAATAATAATGACGTACGCCCTGACAGGCATTACTAATCTGAAAGGGCGAGGATCAATCTCTCTAGTTGCCTTCCCTAAATTGCAATCACAACATGCAACAACAAGATTGTCTACTGAATCTGTGCCACCTTTTGAAACAGGTAATACATGGTCAATATGCAGCTTAACATCTGGGGCGCTTCTGCCACAATACCTACACGTAAAATGGTCTCTGCTCAATATTTTCCATCTTTTTTTCTTCGATAAGTTTCTACGCATTGTAAAGTCCCCAGCGCGGCATGGACACAACAACCGCACTCCACATTAAGAGCTTGCCGTAATCAAGTCTCATCCGTTGTTACTCCAATGCCACGCCTCAGCCGCGTAGCAATAATGCACAATTTCTTTAACGGGCCAGCCGCTATCCGTCAATGTCATCAGGTGACTATCTAAGGATACCAATTGCCCCTCATTAACGTGTTCATTTGTAAGGACGGCGGGCGCGGTAATGCGCTTGATGTTTCGCCCTGTCATCCGCACAATGCCGAAATAGATAGCATCAAGGTCTAACAGTCGGCACTGCTCTATACTATCCCCGCTTAAGGCCAGGTAGATTGCAGCCAGGGCACAAGCGCGATAAGTTGTTCGCCGCTCATAGGCATAGTAGCCCTTCTCTGTGCGCTCAATGAATTGCTTTCTTGCAATGCCGTACATCTGCCAGCCCATAGCCAGGAAGTGCCCTAACGGCTCCCGCCTTACCGGCTGCGGCTGGTATATTTCTTCCCAGGTGCGCGGGCGATCTGGAATCGTCACCCGCTGCGGCTGCATAACGCTATACGACTGTTGCACCGCTGGCAGGTTAGCACCGCTCTGTTGCCATTGGTCTTGTAACACGATACGGCCGTTGTTCGTTCTCACACTCATAATATACTCCTCCGTTGACCCGTCGTCGTCGTCGTCGTCTCGAGGTAGACGGGCGCATACGGGTAAACTAGCCTGTGGGGAAGGGTGCTAAACTTCAATATCCAAAACCTCTCTTAACCCCTTATCCGTCCACTGCCCTTGTTCTGTGATGTATTCCTTATCCTTCATAATCTTCGTGGCAATCCCAAAGTCAACAGAGCTGATACCAATGCCGTTATCTTTATCGCCCCACCCTATCCCCTTTGCCGACGTGTCCCGTCGTACGAACATATCCCCGCCTTCGTAAATGGATTGAATCCTATCTAGTTCCTTGCCGGTAAATTTGTGGCGCAGGCTGCCGTATGCGATGGTGAGAGACGGCCGATCTAATGCAATCGTTCTGTTCTTGACTTCGACCATTCGGCTTTGTGCTTGCGCTGGCTGTATCGTTGCTTCGTACTCGCTACGGCTTTGGGTACGTTCTGGCTGGTATTCGCTTAACCGTCGCTGCAACATCAGCCAACCAAACGCGCCGTATGTAGCACACGGCATCCCCAGCAATAGCAGGAAAAAACCGTGTTCAATTGAACCGATGCACAGCGCCCCGCCTAATCCCATCAGTGCCCCAAAGCCAGCATTGGAGAATGAGGGTGTGATAACAAACGTTTCCAGCGATTGCAAGAAACGAACGCTTTCACGCTCCTCTATTAATGGCTTTAAGCCTACGGCCGTTTGGTGGTACTTCTCGCTCATGCTGTCTAGCGATACTCCTTTGCCCCGGCCATTGCGACCGGGGCATGTTGGGAAGGGAGTTAACCAAAAATCACAGTCAAATTTTCCTTGTCAGAATGAACCTGCAAGAAATTGATAAAGCCGATTACGTCACGAACACGGCCGCAAAAGGCCACAAACTCTCTATAAGCCTCGCCATCAAGTGTGTGACGGATTTCTCCTGTAGAAGCCAGCCAGGGAATAAGCGTTTCATCACGAAAGGCAATTACCTTTTCAAGAGTGCCATTGTTCATTTTCAATTCCTCACCATTGCTACCCTCCCAACCAGGGAAAAAGTCATACGGCATTGGCGCGTCAAGCTCTCTTGCTTTATTGCCCACCCATGACAAACTACCCCATGATTCACGAAGATAGCCGCTCTCTGGCACACTTTCAAAACCGGTAATGGAGTTTTTGTAATAATTTCTCCATTGGCCGTCTGATTCATGCCAGCCTATAAACTCATCTTTTTCAACTTTTCCCCATCTGCAATAAATATCTAATCCCATCTCAAACCTCCACAAAACAAAAATGCCCGTCTGCTTGCACAGAACGGGCATTCATGGCTAGAATGATACTAGCCTTATCACAGAAGTCCCGTTCTGTGCTTGGGTTAGCAGGTGGTATGTATTGCGAGTACTGCCACCTGCGTTTACCTCTGATAAATTAACTCAAAATAATCTTCATATTCTGCCCTATACCTGCGGCAAGATTGCGATCTCTGACCATCAATAGAATCTCTCTTCTTAACCCCTTCTCTAGTTCCTTTCTGCCTTTCTGTATATTGCACGAATAGCAAGCAGTAACTAAATTCCACGATTGGTTTAATCGGCTTGTGGGGCTAAATCCGTTTGTTGGCACAACATGATCGACATGTAACTTAAAATCATACGGGTCATAAGATACAGCACAATAAATACATGTGTAGTTATCACGTCGCAAAATCACGTCTTTGCAGCGATTTACATCCTCACCCAAAGCTACTGCTCTGCATGTAGTACTACAGTATTTTCTCGTTTTGGGGAATCGCTTAACTGTTCTACCGCATACTGCGCATTCAATCATCGTTAACCTGCTCCCACTCTATCTTTTGACTTGCCACCTGCCACACCTCACGCTCGATCTTTTCCATAACCGCATCGTGAATAAATCTAACCATTGGCACACGGAGTAGGGCGGCGGCGAGTTTGGCGTTGTTTCTGGTGGCTGTGTACAGTTTTACGGTTACAAATTCCATGTAGTAAGTTTAGCAAATTTACAACCTGCCGTCAACCCCTAATCCCCGCCCCACTGCCACGCCTGCTGAATCACAATAACCTCATCTGCACGGCCGTTGCGGGCCGTGTCTAGCCTATAACCAGTAGTGGCGGATTAGCCCAGGCTACGCGCTTTTTGGCCAGTGCCACGTATTCAGGGCTAATATCAAAGCCCAGGTATTTGCGGCCGTTTTGGTACGCTATCTTTGCCGTTGTGCCGCTGCCCATAAACGGGTCAAGTACAATATCGCCGGAATTGGACCACGAGAGGATATGATCGTGCGCCAATTGTTCAGGGAAAATCGCCTCATGCTCAAAAGCGTACCGGTCCTTTGTTGTTCGCCCGGCCCCGATTGCGTATTTCCAAATGTTTCCCCTGTATCCTTCTTTCTTTGTAATAAACGGTTTGCGGCCGTCACGCTGTAGCGAGTTGCCATTAATAGCAATAGACCTATTATTGTTGTTTAGTTCGCCTGCATACTTATTCTTTTTGAGCAACGGATTGAACGTACTCGGTGCGCCCTTTGAAAACACAAACATATATTCAAAATGTTGTTCATATCGGTTGTGCGTCATGGGAAGGCCTTCACGCCAATACACCATCGTATCGTGTAAATTAAACCCACATTCCATTGCAAAAAGCGCCTGCTTAAAACTTGTGCCAGTTTCAGAACCATCAATAGTGGCATCAGCTACAACCCAAACGACTACCCCGCCCGATTTTGTCACCCGGTAAAGCTGCTCGATGACTGGCCTGTAATCAAAAATAAAGCCGTTGTACTTTCGCAAATTATCGTAAGGCGGGCTAGTCACTGTCAAATCAATACACTCGTCAGGCAACCGGCTCATCATTTCGCTACACTCGCCGCAGTAGATTTCGTTTGCCTCATATGGTCCTAAATCTTTCATCGTCCTACCCTCTCTCGCGTGATACGGCCGTTGCCCACGAATCCATTAACGCGGGTCAAAACGGCAGCTCCTCATCATTCGCAACGCTATCAACCTTACCAAACCCAAACATTGCCCACGCTGCCAGCCGACAATGAATACGGAAGTACAGACCGCCGCTGCTGGGTAACGGTAAACAAGAAACAAGCCAGTCAAAGGTTCTGTATAACATCACGCGCCGCCTTCGCTGGTTAGTGCCTCGCCTGATTTCGCCGCTATTCGATTCAGTTTATGTTGTGCCCAATTCTCACCACTGTACCCAGTGGGCGGCAATCCTGTACGCGCCAAATCACGGATGTACTCTAAATCCCCCTCCAGCGCCGCTACCCGTTCGCGTAGCGCGGCGATTGTTTTCTGGTCCTCGCTGTACTGGTGCTGGTAATAGTCTAAATCGTCTTTCGTTACCCGTTCGCGCAGGCGGGAAGCCTCTGCAAAGTTCGCCGCTCGTGACCGTTCCGTTTCGTCATACTGCTTTTGCAGCCTCGTGATTTCCGCGTGTAGCAGGTCGTTTTCCTCGCGTAAGCTGGCGTTTTCTTGCATGGCCTCGTGTATCTCCAGCCCTTCGTATTGAGCCACCACGCGGCCGCTTTCCAGGCTGTACACGGTGATACTGCCATCTGCCTCTAATGATTCTTTATTCGTGATAAACTTCGGTGGTATTGTTGCCATCGCGTTAACCCTCACTGTTTTTGTAGACATTGATTCTGTCGGTAATTTAATGCCCTGATTGGTTGTGACCATCGCGTCATCCTCCCGCCGGTCGCCCGGCTTATCTCTTGCTAGTTTTGTTGCCACTTATGCCCTGCGTCACATATGCAGCCCTTAGCGGTTGGCGGTGCACCACAGTTGCGACAAATCAAAACCGTATGCTTGCACTCTTCCGCGCCGCCTCGAGCCTTGCAAGTGGGACAGTCGCCATAAATGTACTGCCCAAAACTCCCGTCAATTTGTATGTAAATATCGCTCATGGTGTCACCTTAAAACCAATCATTCTCAGCCAGCAACGGCCGCATATCGCGTATGCCTGTCATGTTAATTCGATACCGCTTAGGAACCATTTGCAGTAGGCGAGACCATGACGCGCCGCCTAAAAATGTCGCCATTTCCCGACTGGTTAGATTGCTAGTAACAATCATGCTGATTCCATTTTCATAGCAGTGATTGATTAGGGAATAGTATCTATCCTGCTTTTCCTGTAGCTGCATATCCAGATCGCGCTTTTCCCATTTGAGCGTGCCCTCGCGTCCCAAATCGTCAATAATCACTACCTTGCCCAAATTCTGGAAGGTGTACCGTTCGCTAAAGTTTTCAGCATCAAATAAGGCCATAATTTCACGTGCAGAGTAGAAGCGCCCCACAGGATAGACTTGCAAGCTATCAGGCATACCATGTGCATAGGTGTACCTTACGTTGGCATAGTAGGCGGCTTGGGCCAATGTTGTTTTGCCGCAGCCGTAGCCAGTGCGATCCATATCGCCGTCAACAGGATTGGCAACCATAATCAATGACAATCCATGCGCCCCGCTCTTAATTTCCTTCACGAAATCTTTAACCGTCTGAACGGCCGTTTCCAGCTTTTGCCGCTCGGCTTCATCGTCGATGTGGTCAAAAGTGATTTGGTCAAAAGTGGGCCAGCCCTTTTCTGCAATAACGGCAGCAACTTCTTTTTCCGACGGTTCCCACCGCGCCTGCTCTTCCCGCTCAATTTCATATTGCCGGTCAAGCTCTGCTAATCGTTGCGCTGCCCCAGGATGCTTGTCAGCAAAATAGTGGTTAAACGTTGGGTGCTTTCCCCGGTCTACTTCTCTGCTCTTTTCCAGGCCAACATATTCGCTTAACGCTTCGCTCATTAAATCAAAATCTGATTTATCTTGAACAATTTCCATTGCTAAAACTCTCCTTGAACTTGCCTAACTTCGCGGGTCTTTAACGCATGGTGTGTGCCGTTTGATTGACGGCCGTTTTGACTGAGTAAAGAATTGTCTTTAAGCGGGAAAATACCCGTCCACTGATTCATGATTGATTGCTTCACCATTGCCGTTGCCATAGCGGGATTGTATTTAGCCAACTCCCTTAACTGCATATCAACAGCCCTTTGCGTCAGCTTTTTGCGCTGCTCTTGCCGCGCCGCAGGCCACTCTTGCGTAAATACCCGAACAAACTCAGGTGTGTTTAGTTTTTCTGGTATGTTGAATTCAATTTCTTTTTTCTGCCGTTTCTTTTGCGCGTGTGCTTTTGGTGGTTCTTTTATGGTTCTTGATGGTTCTTGATGGTTCTGGGTGACTGGTGTGTCACCTTTTTGCGCTGGTGTGTCACCTTTTATGACCGTAGTGTCACCTTTTTGCGCTGGTGTGTCACCTTTTTCTGTCTCATTAAAGGTGACTGGTGTGTCACCTTTTTGAACGCAATTAATCACGTATTCATTGGTATTTCCGCGCCCTGCGTTACGTTCTATTGTCAGCTCGCCATCTGCCTCGGCCTGAGCAATCAACCGCTTAACGCTGCGCGGCTTCACGTCGATACGGTTAGCCAATGTTTCTATAGCAGGCCAGCAACGGCCGTCAGCATCGGCAAATTCAGCCAGGGCAAGCATAAGCAGTTTCCCGTAGCCTGTTTGCTTTGAATGTTCCCAAACTGCTTTTGTCGCCTGCCAACTCATCTCAAATCACCATTTTCGGCAAAACTACAATCGCCGTTTTCGGCCGTGAATGGTAGAGGGAGATCGTCTACCGCTGTCAGGCTGCTAACTATCGCTTGAAGCTGTTCAACCTGCCTCTTTAGCTGCTCATTCTGTTTGATGTAATAAATAGTTGGCTTTATCGTGTACTGGCTTGTCATTGTCCTATCCTGCTATCCTGCCGTGGCTATCATTTTTTCCACGTGCTTACGTCCCTTGTCCTACCCCGCCCGGCGTCCTGGTCCAGGCGGGGGATGGTGCTAGTCGGTCTGCTCCCTGTAGTTTTTTGCGTACTCCCCCTCAGCGCGAATTGCTAGTATCATCCGCGTTTCGTCAAGTTTCTTGGCAAGTTCGGGGGTCCTTGCCCATCTCTCGCCAGAAACAATCAGACTGTGCAGAATGTCGCCACACTCTCCAAGCATCTCCCGCGCCTCATCCAGCTCCCGCCGCAGCCGCTCGTTTTCTGCCAGCAAGTCAGCCAACGTTTCCTCTAGCCCTTCTATGGTCAGTGCTTTAATGTCGTGTTCGTGGTTTGCCATGTCACGCCTCCTCTGGGGTGGGGGAATTAAACCTCCACAATACTGACTGCCACTCTTTCTAATTCGTCTAATGGAACCAACAAACCAACCGTGTTGTAATCCTTGTTTGGTATGCTACGCGTTTGGTATTTTCGGTTCCAGCGGGATAACTTCTTACGTAAATCTCGCGGCCGTATCACGTATATTGGGCCACTGTCATCAATGTAGTAAAAAATATAATCAGCCTGACAGGTATAGGCCCAGCCCTGGATATTTGCCCGGTCTACGCTTATGGTTTCAATGAAGGCATTCCCTGTGCGGCTTGCCGTTTTGTCAGCTTTGTATTGGATGGCAAATTTTTTACCAGTTTCGTACTCTGTAAAAAACCGGTCAATGCCGCGTCGTTCGTCGTTACGCGCCGCCTCTTTTATTTGGAATCTGTCAGCAAAAACAGAATCTAAGAATTTTTCGGCACGTCGCCCGCGCTGGAGCTGTCGCTTAAATGAGTATTTCATTTCCACTCCCACCAGATAACATCTGGGCTACCCCCACGAAACACCACGACCGCAGACGGAAACGGGGCGCTATTTTCAGCGTTACCAAACTTTAGACGGCCCCGCAAAAAGCGAATTTCGCCACGTATGCAATAATCCCACCACCAGCCGGTATCTGTTCTGGCTGGGATAAGGCATACAACCGTCGCACCTTGCATCGATGCCTCCCACGCCTTTGCCATCCAGTTTTTAATACCATCGCCGTAGGGGGGATTCATCCAGCACACGGCCGTTCCCCAGTCTTGGGACAAGCCATCATCCTCTGGAGAAAAGAATTGCTCACATTTGGTATTTGTCACAAGGGCGCAAACGTCAAGATTGAAACCAAATTCAACGTCTAGCAAATCAAATAAATCTTGTGGGGTTTCCCATTCACCTTTTTCGCTGCTGTAATGAACATCCATATAACGGCCGTTGCTTGCCGGTGGTGTCCATTCATCATCTTCGTATGGTTCAGGATCGGCACTTTCGCCGTCTGCGCTCCATAAAGGCGCAAGGTATTCCCGCTTCGTGGCTTCTACGTGCGCGGCCGTTACCTTGCCGTTTGGGGCACTCTCTACGGCCCGCTGCCACACTTCGCGCTGTTGCTCTGGCTTTAGACTGGTTAAGGGGCGTATTTGACTTTCGTTCTCTGGTTTGGAACCAATTGGTTCCAATACCAAAACCGTTTCGCTAGCGGCAATAAGCCTATTAGCGTTTTGCCGTGTCATCCCCCACCGCTCCCGGCAATACTCCTCAAACGTGCCGTATTCTTGCCGGTACAAACGGCCGTCACGGATAGCCAATAACGCATTGCCAACGTCAACGAACGTTTTTAACCCACGCTCAATCGTTGCTTCGTATTGTTGTAATTCTGTCTGCTCTGTTAACGAGAGTTGCATTTTGAACCATAAAAAGTAAAAGGCTTCTGCCGGTTGCCGTTAGCGGGTGTCGAGACCGTAAACGAAAACTTAGCAGAAGCCTTGCGGCTAGTATATTAAGAATCTTGAAAATAGGGTAGGACTTGCGGCCAACCTGTTTTCGTTTATTACGATCTCGACAATGGGATAATACCACAAACCTTTTTTGGTGTCAATAAACGTTGTGATATACTTTGCACCAAAATACAATTTGCCATATGGCAAAAAGGAAAGGTAATTACGTGGCTGGTCCTGGTCGTGATCCATTGTTCGATGAACCTATGGTAAGAATCCCCGGCACAATACCGGAATCATATAAAGAGCATTTGAAAAAAAGAGCCAAAGAAGAAGGTATTAGCATGGCCGAATACCTGCGCCGCCTCATTGACGCCGATATGCGGGAGGGTTAGGGCTTATCGAACGCCTTCACAATGTCAACGGCCGCACACCACGCGAAGAACTCAATACACTGATTAATCACAGGTAAAAAGTGTTCATATTGCTCCTGTGACAATCTGCCGTCCTCTATTTCCTTTTTGATTTCGTCACGAAAGAGCTTTTCGTAATACCCGATTATCCTGTCTGATGCTTCACTGGTATCCACTATCTCACCTTATCCTTTACCCTTCGCTGCGGCCGTTCCTGTTGCCGCGTTTCCTTCTGAATCAATTCGGCTTCCAAACACGGCCCGCACAATTGGCGCTCAGGCGTTGCGTAGTAAAACGCGCCGTTTCTGCGTAGCGGCTGCTGGCAATGGTCACAGCGTTCCGTTAAGGTACTCAACTACTAACTGCTTTACGCTATCCAAATCGCGGCACACGGCCGTTTTGTAACCCTGCGCGGCTAATCTATCCAACCAATCCCGCTGCGCCTCTGTGGGCTTGTTGTAGCCCACTTTCAGCTCTACATAGAGACCGTGATACCCGCTCCGAGCAACAGCAAGAAAGACATCCGGCACACCGGCTTTTAATCCCGGTTCCGGTCGCTGCCCTGGTCGGTATTGCCCGTTTGGGATGGCGTACATCATGGCGAGTTCTGGTAGGTCATAGACGGCCGTTTCTGCCCATTCAAATACCGCCGCTTGTAAGTCGTGTTCGGAGCCTTGCCACTGGCTGCGCTTCCCGCGCTCATCGACCTGCTGAACCGTCACAGCGCGGCGACCTGGGCCGCGTCCAAATAGTTCAGGATTCAAAGCGACGGTATCAGGGGAGTAATTGCTAGGGTCAAGGGTCATTATTAGCTACTCACTATTAACTGGCTCAAGAACACATAATAATGACTTCAAGATAGATTCATCGCTCAAACCGTCGATGGAATACCACCCACAAGCATAGTATTCCTCGCTATAGATTTCATATGCTTGAATAATGGTTTTGATACCAACTACATACCCCGCCTCATGCAAAACTCCTTGCATTTTATAGGCATCATTTACCTGGAATGTTTCCGGCCCAAATTCCTGTTTTAGCTGCAATTCAATCATATTTACCGTCGCTTATTAATTTTCCTTAGTCTGTTTAGCTTGTCTCTTTTTGGTTGTTTTCCAATGTGCCAGCCACCGCAGAAATTGCAGCTATAGCTATGTAATTTTGCGCCTAGTTGAATCATGGCAGCCACAGCACTGGTCTGACTTTCATATCTCTGCTTGCGCTTGCAGCTCTTTCGCCTTAGTCTGCGCTTACTCGCCATTGTTTATTAAAAAGGCGGCGGTTCATACGCCGGTATTGCCTGCGGTTGCCAGATTGCACAGAGTACGCGCAGGCAACCGGCGCATAAATCACGCGCCGTTATGGGTTCGCTGTACGGCTCTGCTTTCGTTGTGCGGCCACACATCAAGCCGCTTGCCGTTCTGATGTGAATGGCTCCCGTTTTGGTCTGGACTGGTAGTTTGGTTGTGTGCATTGTTAGCCTCTTTTGCAGCTTCGATAATGTCATCGTTGAAGCCCCAGGGGGCAACGAAGATGGGTTTGTAAATGTGCCAACGGCCGTCGATGCGAACGAAGGCGTTCACAATATCTCACCATACGGCCCGCGCACCACGCCCTGCGCCCGTTCGTGTTTGGGTTTATTTCGGCTTAAGCGACTGGACAACCTGAGCGCGGCAACTACCAACACACTCGCCACAGCTGACAAACATGTAAATATTAGAATGGCTGTCATTATCATTGCCCTTTGCGCCCGGTGGGGAATTACCCCTAAACCCCACCGGGCACATAGAAAAGGAGAAAGATGAAACCTAGTCGTCTTTTAAATCTTGCATCTTTTCGATAAATTCTTTTTTGGTGCTTTCTGCACAGCGGTATATATCTGCCAGCGCTTCCTTAAGCTCAAGGTCATCCGTAGTTTGGAAAAGTATTCGGGTCAGTCGCATGATCCTGTTTTGACAGGCTATCGTGTTTTCCAAGTACTCAAGGTCCTTATAGGCTATTTTCGGCATCGAAAATCTTTTCTAACTCAATACGCTTTTGGCGCTGTTGCTCATGCTCTAATGCCACAAAAAACAGCTTTGCCCCGCCAGCGCATAAAAATCCACCGCATATTACGAGGTACGTGGTCGGGTCAAGCCATTCGGTAAAGAACACAAACGGCGCGGCTATGCCAAGTACAGTGGCAATTCCAATACCGCGCCGTGCTAATTCGTTGTGCTTAAGCCATCGGCCTATTGTGAAATGCTCAATACTGACCACAGTGCCGACGATAAATAAATACAGCGTTGTTAAAAATTCGGTTTCGTTCATTTTTGAAATTTGGTCACAAACTGCGAGTGATGTGCTACCATGTGGTTATCATTGTCCTGTGGTGCCTGGCTTGCCGCTTTGGTGAGCCGGGCACCTGCCCTATTAGCTGACTGTAAACTGTTTGTAAACTATCCGTAAACCTTGCAAACGTTGGACAAATTTGTCACATTTTGGTCATGGAACCAGTTCCATTAAAACTTTAGTACCATGACCCCTGTTTTTTTTGGCGAATCTGTCCACTGTTTGTACACTTGTCGGGCTGAACTGTAACCGCTTTCATCCAAAAAAAAGCAAGGCCCACAAGTGAATATTTTTGAATCCCTAAAGCGCCGGATGCTATCCACTTCTGTTCTATATCTCTCTGATGTACCAGAGTTCATAGCGCTTGTCCCTGGCACAAAAATGCGGGATGTTGCCCCCAGCACTCAGAAAAAGTACAAAGACTGTATAGCCAGATTCATAGAGTTTATGGGTGAGGATGTGCCGGTTGAAACCATCGACCGGGAGACCTACGCCGCCTTTCACGAATGGCTTGGCACTCGTGGCACACGTGCCATTACCTGCAACGGCTACCGACGAAGGCAGCGGGCCATCTGGAACCGATTACGGGAGCGGGGCATAGACGTTTGTGATAACCGGGGGATATTTAAAGAGCAACTAGAACCGGCACAAAAATCTAAGGCCACGATGTACGGTCACATGCAATCTATGCTGCAACTCTCTAATGTGAGAGATACGGCCGTCATCCTCTACACCGCTTCCGCTGGCTTTCGTCGCCAGACGATCCCGCGCTTACGTGTGGACAATACGCGTATATGGCTATCAGATTCAGGCCAGTACCGTATCGCCTCAAAAATTCCACAGGAAAAGACAAGCCCGCCGCGTCTTATCATCGGCGACGAAGCCGCCGCGCTTGCCGTTAAATTGTGGTTGGAGATTCGGGAGTTCCAGGATTCGCCCTGGCTGTTTTACGAGATGCACAACGGCGACCAAATGAGCGAGTTCAACGTGTCGGACATTTTCGGACGCCTGCGCCGCGCTGCCAATATTCCCGCATGGTCTAACGCTTCTGCACATGGCCTGCGTCACCGTTTTGCTCAGGAGCAACTAAACGAACACGATCAGAAAATAGTTGCTCAGTGGATGGGAATTAGCGTTGAAACTATGTTGAAGGTTTACGCACACCGTGACGAGGAATCATTAATCACGGCCCGGCTAGGGGATAAAGACTTTCCCAAAGAACTACTAAATGGTAATGGCAAATCTTGACGCTGGACTCAAGCCCGGTACAATTGGACTCTATAGCCGCAATTCGTGGACTCGAACCCCCCAAACACGCCTTCCAAGCTCTTGTCACGGGTTCGAATCCCGTCTGCCGCTCTATCCAGCGCAGCAACGGTAGCAAACAGTAATAGGGCCTGTAGCTCAACGGCAGAGCAGTCGGCTCATAACCGATCGGTTTCAGGTTCGAATCCTGGCAGGCCCATTTTTCCTACGCGTTAAATCAATTGAGCAGATAGTAAGCTAATGTCCGCTGTAGGCTGATGATATCGATTCCCTTTTTCAGCTCCTTTTGGATCGTTGGTTCAGGCCGGTTTCCAACCCAAATTTTCAGCTCTGCATCTCTGTCAAAGCGCCCTGCAGTCTCTACCGAAAAATATTTGATCGACTTATAAGGTACTGATAAGTATTCTACTTTCTTACCAGTTAAACCCTGTTTGTCGACCAAAATTAACCGCTTGTCAGTAAAAATAAAAAGGTCTCTAATCAATCTGAAGGCGGCCTTAACTTCTTCATTGGGTATAAAGATTTCCTCGTGCTCTTTTTGAACTTTTTTTGCGTCGGCCTGGGAGGCGTTTCCAAATACGGCATCGATAATACTCATTGTTCTCTCCTATAGTTAGCTTAGCTATTCCTGAATAGTTATTTCGCCAAGTGGGATCCAACTATAAACGGCCGTAATCCGCTCATCTAATATTGTCAGTGGACGGTTGGTAAATGCGTCGTAGAGACGCAATATTCCGCTTATGGTTTGCCCTGTGGTTGCCTTATTATCTACCAAGAGGACAGGGGCGCCCGGAGCTGGCTTTTCGCTCTGACAAAAATCACTAAATGCAGCAGGCTGCGTGCGCGGTGGAAAAACTACCGTGCGTGGCGACTGCACGCGTGAGCCGTGAATCCATTTAAGAGTGGGAATGCCGCCCATCGCCGGTACACCGTCTACCAGATCGCACCAGGCCCAGGTGAAGTTGTCTGCCTCCAGCCCCACCAGACGTGTAGAAACCACATAGTCGCGCAGGAGAGGACGGCCGTTTATGAACCGAATCGGCATGGCAAACGCGCCTCCTGCGGCAAGTGCATCTCGTCCATCAGAGAGGGAATCGCCAAGCCAAACAAGGCCCTGCCCCAAAGGCACATAATGCTCAACTGCGGCAGGCTCGGGTACCAGCCACCCCGCTTGCGGCACGCCCCAGGGACCAAGCGTCGGCGGCAGCAGGTTGCTCAGCTCTGTTTTTGAGAGGTTGTCGTGGGTGCTGCTCCAATAGCCGTTTTCATTTCGCCAGTGCAAATAAAGTCGCGTCTGATCTGGCAGCGTTTGATCCCAATCGTAGCCAATGAGCGTCTGCATAGGGTGCGGAGCCACTACTGGGCGATGCACCGGATTTTGGGTGGCGGGCGGCATGGAGGCCAACGTGACGGGCAGCGTGCCAATTTCGCTAAATTCAGCCCCGCTGCCCAGCCGCAGCGTGTAATTTCCCGGCCCCTGACGCGGCGTCAGGCGGAACTGAGTGAGCGTAATGCCCTCAACCTGCGGCATTGCCAGGACATCTGCCTGGGCTACAATGCTGGCTGATTCATCGAGGAGATGGACAAAAAATTGTCGCGGCTGGCTCCCTTGCCAGGCAACTAATAGACGTGATTCCAAACCAATTTCTACTTCAGATTGGGCCAGGTGATAGCCTAAAATCTTCGCCTCTCCCAGCGTGAGGGTGAGGGGGAGATATTCAGCGGGCAGCTCTGTAAGCGGTGCCTGGCGGAAGAGCAGCGCTTCACCGAGCGGCTCTGCGCGGGGCAGGGCGCTGTAGGCAGCCTCATCGACGTAGGTGGCAACGACAGAACGGCCGTTTGCCAACCCGGCATTAATCTCTTCTATCCAGGTCAGACTATATGGGCCTTCACCGGGCGCAACGTATTCAATGTGCACATCCGGCCGGGCGCCCTCTACCGTTTGTAAATACCACAGTGGTGTGGCCCAGTGCCAGTTAGCCAGAATCAGGCTGTCCGGTGGCGCGTCCTCCAAGATTGTTGTGGCGTAGTCACGTGCGTCTTCCGTATGGTGGAGCCAGCGATAGCTGGGCCAATGCTGCCACCCCTGCCACACGGCCGTTGTGAAGAGAACGGCCGTCGCCGTGAGCGGAAGCCAGCGTAGAACCACTGGCTGCTTCCAGGCAGACGTTCCCAGGTGGCCACTGGCTACACCGAGGCAGACGGCCAGGGGTACATAGACTGGCAGCATGTACTCCACCGTTTGCGGAGCGCGGTAGGTGGCTGTTACGAGCGTGTGCAGCGCAAAGGCGCCGCCCAGCAGCAGCCCCACGCGCCACTGGCGCCGCATCAGAAGCAGCCAGCCTAAAGCCGCCCCAGCCAGCAGCCAGGGCGAGAACTGAAAGGTAAGCACATTGCCCATTACCTTTAGGCGTGGCCACAGCACGGCAGGATGTACGTAATAGAAGAAGTCTCCCTGAAAGCCCAGCGCCAGAAAGTGGTTCAAGAAGCCGGAAGCCGTGCTGAGCCCGGCGCTTGCCCCCGGTACATTGGCCCCAGCGCGTAGGGGCAGGTAGAGCAGAGGCAATAGACCAAGCAGGGCAGCAAGGAACGGCCGTTTCCAACGAGCTGGCGTCTTAATAAAGCCAGGGTCCATGAGCAGCAGGCTCAGGCCAAAGACAAGCCCCATAAAGGCCAGCGACAGATGGTGCGTAAAGCCGAAGCCGAGGGCAGCGGCGAATAGGATCAGATAACGATCGGTTTGATCCTTTTTTTGCCAATGGCGCACAAGGGCATAGATAGCCAGCACGGCAAACAGGGCCGTCAGGCTGCGAATGTTGGCGGTTGTGGCCTGTGCCCAAAAAGTGGTGGCGGTTCCCAGGGCAACGACGGCTGTTACCGCCGCCAGATACCGCTCCGTGAGCCGATACACCGTCAAATAAACCAGTCCCAGGGTGATTGCGCTGGTCAGCGCGGAGAGGAGATTTATTTTGTATGCAGCCGTAGCCGCCAGGGGCAACCAGGTGCTCAGCTTGCCGAGCAGGGTATAGAGTGGAAAACCAGGTGGGTGCGCCACCCCCAGCGTGGCTCCCACCAGCTGAAATTCTCCGTTGTCAGCCGGTAGCAGGCCCGGCGCCAGGGTAAGCACATATAGCACAAAAAACAGACCCATACTGCCGTACAACCCTAGCTGTAGGGCCTGTTTAGGCGTCAGGATTCGCTGGGGAAAGGGGAGGAACTGGGCCAAAACGGCCGTTACTAAAAGAAGTACGGCGGCAGCGGCAGACAGGCTGGGATGTGGATAAAAAACGTAGGCCAACAGCAAGAGGAGCGGCCACGTCTGGCTTAGCGGGTGACGGCGTAAGCTAAAAATAGCCAGTAACGACAGGCTTGCCGTGAGCAAAATTGCAGCAGCAAGGCTGGCTTCATAATGGATAGCCCACTGTTCGCTCAGAACGCGCCCGCCAAACAACCCCAGCACCAATGGAGCAAGCAGTGGGGCAATCTTTTCTTTGAGGTTTTGCCACATAAAGGGGATTATAACGTGGTTATGGCAACCAACACCAAGCCAGGTATTATATCTGACATAAGCTGGCAGGATATGGGGAAATTTACTGTATTAAGGCGACCAAACGCTATTGTTCGGCCTGTCGCGGGTACATCTCTTGCGCAATCTCGCTTTCTTTTGCTTCCCACTCGTCGTAGCTTTCAGACAAACCTTCTTGCCGACTTAATCGGGAAGAAAGCATGAGTGCTGCAACGACTAAAATTGAAGCTAAAAGCGACAATATAAGCCATACAATGATGATGGTTTGCATATACTCATTCTTCCAATTTGTTTGGTGCTTTCTCTTCCTATTTTGCAGCGATGCAGATTAAATTGTATCCTATTTTCTCAAAAAAAAGATTAGTAAACTAAAATTGATCCAATTTGGGGGCGATCTTGAGACGATGACAAGATTGTATACTCAATGTTATACTTAACTGGACAAATTTTATTAACGGCCGTATTCCTGTAATCGGCTTCTGCTCACACCAGGCAGCTAAACAAAACCAACTCATGACAGAAACTGCGACCCGGTCTCCACTGGATGATCTGTCTAAGCCAACGTCAGACCGCAAGCCCAAACGATACATTGCCGAGCGATATGAAGTAGTAAACGTGCTGGAAGGCGGCATGGGGCTCGTCTATCTCTGCCGGGATCATTTTACTTCACAGCTTGTTGCTCTAAAAACATTTCGGCCGGAATTTTTGTCCCATCGCACGGCTCGTGACCTTTTTTTGCGCGAAGGCACAATGTGGGTAGAAATCGGCCGCCATCCTAATGTGGTGCAGGCGTACCGGGTTGAACGCGTGGGAGACGGCCGTGAAGTTTATTTAGTGCTGGAATGGATCGTACAGCCGCAGGGTAAAAAATCACCGTCGCTTCGCTCCTGGCTAAAGAAGGGGCACCCCCTGCCTGTGGAGCAGGCTATTTTGTTTGCCTTGCACGTTGCCCGGGGGATGCGCTTCGCCACTCAGAAAATTCCCGGTCTGGTGCACCGCGATCTAAAGCCAGAAAACATTCTAATTGGGTACGATGGCTCGGCCAGGGTAACAGACTTTGGTCTGGCCAGCACCTTATCGGGCCACAGCCCCGGCTCTACCATTGGTTCGTTAGAAAACAGCCGCGAAAATATTGGCCGAACCCAGCTAACGCAGGGCGTGGCGGGCACGCCGCTTTATATGGCTCCGGAGCAGTGGCGGCACAAGGCGCTGGATGCGCGCGCCGACATTTATGCTCTGGGCTGTATTTTGTACGAGATGGTGACCGGCCATTTTGCCGCAGAGGGCGAAACGCGTGAAGATTTACGAGAGGTGCATCTACACGGCCGTATCCAACCCCTTGATGCTGAACTTCCCCTGCCTCTACGCCAATTTATTGAGCGCTCCCTTTCTATCCCCAAAGAACAGCGCTATCGCGACTGGGCAGAAACGGAAAAAATGTTGGCGACTGTCTACACGCGCGTTACGGGCAAACCCTCGCCTGCCGAGTGGGATGGGGCTGAAGTAACGCCAGACGAACGCCGGGCTGCTGGTAACTCCTACAACACGATGGGGCTTTCTTATCTGGACATTGGGAAGTTAGACGTGGCTGTTATGTACTTTGAGCAGGCTGTCAATGTGGCCCGCGCAGAAAACATCCGTGATCTGGAAGGCAATGGGTTGGGCAATCTGGGGCTGGCCTATGCTGCTTTGGGCTATATTGAGCGTGCCATTGAATTTCATGAGGAACATTTAGCCATCGCCCGAGAGCTAGGCGACCGGGCGGAAGAGGGACGGTCGCAGGGTAACCTGGGCCTGGTCTATCGCCAAAAAGGCGAGCCTGAGCGGGCGGTGCGGTATCACGAAAGGGAGCTGCAAATCTTCCAACGTTTGGCCAATCGTTTTAAAGAAGCCGAAGCACTGCATAATTTGGGGGAAACTTACAGGGAGCTGGGCGAAGCGGCGCGGGCAGAAGATTATTATAAACAGTCGCTGGCAATTGCCCGGGACATTGGCGACCGTACGCGCGTGGAGCGTATTTTGAACAGTATGGGCAAAGTGTACCTTGATTCTGGCGAGCACAAGGAAGCTGCCCAGCTGTTTAAGCAAACCTTAGTCATTTCGCGCCAGATTGGGGATCGCGTTGGCGAAGGAGAAGTGCTGGGCAATCTGGGCGAACTGTACCAGGCTTCCGGCTTTACAGATCGGGCCATAGAATATTACAACTACGCCCTGACCATTACCAAAGAAAGCAATGATCGGCGGAAGATGATCAAAAATCTGCTGCGTTTGGGAGACCTTTATCTGGTGCAGGAAGATATTGATGCAGCCCTGGCCCATTATGACAAAGGCCTGACTGCTGCCCAGGAGATCTCTGACCAGGTGCAGGAGCTGGCAGCTTTTTATAAGCTGGGGATTGCCTTTGATGCGCAGGGCAACTACACGGAATCTGGCCGGATGTATAAACGTGCTTTGTTGCTGAGCCGAGAGCGGAACAACCGCGAGACGGAACAAATCATGCTGACGAAGCTGGCGAAAGCCTACGAGATGTGGGGAGATTTCAGCCGGGCCATTACCTACCTGGAGCAAAGTCTGGCGATGGTTCAGGCGCAAAAGGATATTGCTGCACAAAGCTGGCACTGGCGGGAATTGGCTCACCTATATCGCAAGCTGAACCAGGTGCGCCCTGCCTTAGATGCCTTTGAGTCTGCACTAAAATTGGTGCGCTCTGTTGAGGAACACAGTGGTGAAGCGGAGATTTTGGCTGAACTGGGCGATTTGTACCGTGTTATCAATGATCAGTCGCAGGCCATGGATCAATATAAGCTGGCGCTGGATCTCGTTCAGGAACATAACTTGCCACTGCAAGAGGCCAACGTTTTGAGCGGCATGGGGATGAGCCAGCAAGAAATGGGAAAAAAGCGGCAGGCATTGCGGGAGCTTGAACGGGGGCTGGAGGTGGCGAAGAAGGTACGCTCTAGCCGCATGGTGGCTTTGGTGAGCTATCGCCTGGCGCTGGTGTTGTGTAAGCAGGGGCGATGGGATAAAGCAAAACCACATGCGCAACTGGCTGCACGTCTATACGGCCGTCTTGGTGACACCACAATGAAAGACCATGCCGAAACGCTTCTCAGCCGCATCCAGCAAAATAAGGGCAAATCAACCGGATTCTTCCACAACCTGCTAGAGTCTTAAGATTGACAGTTTGCTACTGTGTGAAGACTGAGCGCAAGTTAGGTACCAGCTCTGCGGCCGTTTCAAACCGCTCCCGAATATTGAACAACAAATAAAGACCGGCTTCTCTTGGCGACGCGTGTTTGGCACTGGCCACGCGCAGCTGGTGCGGATTAACGACCGTGTGCCCGCCTGTACAATCAATGTGCCCCGTCACCAGCACAGATTGGCGGGCAAACCCGTCTGAGAGGGCTTGCAGCATCGTGGTTAGCAATATCTGATAGCTGTTGCTGCCGTACTCTTTCTCATTGCGAGAAAACATGGCAGGCCACAATAGCTCAAAATCCTGGTCAGACGTTGCCAGCGTGCCAACTAGAAAATCGTCGTAGCGAGGATCGTCCAGACCGGTGACGGCAAACCATTTGCGGGCCATCTCGTTGTAGGTACGGCCGTGCATTTTGCGCATGGCCCGAATGAGAGACGGCCGTTCTTCCTGGGTAATTTGGGCGCGGGTGCGGGTCAAAATGCTCTGGTGAGAGAAGTTAAACAGCCGCTCTATGCCATTTGTCTCGCCCAGCGCGGTGCTGGCCCCAGCATGGCAGATAGACACACCACCCGGCGTGCGCACGTAGAAAGGCAGGCCATCGAAAAAGGAGACAATTTTTTGCCGATCGTCCCCCATGGCAAATTCAAAGCGAGGCGTAAATAGCTCATCCCCTTTTTGCAGGGTAATGGTGTAAATATGGGGCAGTTCGTGGTTGCCCAACAAATAAATCAGCCTGTCGCCCAGCTCTTTTTTTAATTCGATAATGTCCAGAACAATCTCAACTGACTTATCTTGGGAGGCGGGGGCACTGGCATGGATCATATCCCCGGCCAAGATTAATATATCTGCCTGACCCAGCGAGCGAAGTTGAAAAAAGGTGTCGCGGTACCGCTGGTACGCGTCCCAATCCCCATGAAGATCTGTTACAACCATTGCCTGACCTTCCGCGAGGTCGGTAATCCGCGTCCAACTTTTATCCGCTATGCTCAATGCCTACTCCCTGTTCTTGCAATGGCCAAATTTTAGCACATCTCCCCAACATTTCCCTGGAACCTGAAGTCGAGGTAGCTGTCCAGGCGTAAACTCTTAGGGATGGTTGGCACTATTTTTGGGCAGGCAGATGACTATCGCTGCCGCTGCTCAAGCTCTTTTTGAATGTCGCTCCAGGAGAGGTCGCGCGATACTAGCAAAACGAGCATATGGTAGAGCAGATCGGCCGTTTCTTCCACAATGCGCTGATTTCCCTGGCCCTTGGCAGCCAATATTACTTCCACCGCTTCTTCACCAATTTTTTTGATGATCTCATCCTCACCGGTGGTGAGCAGGCTGGCAGTATAGCTGTTTGGGGTCGGGTTTTGCTTGCGTTCTTGTAGGGTGGCGAATAGCGCTTCTATAAAATCACTCATTGGCTTACTCTCTCAAGGTGGTTCTGTAATTGTGAAAACGAGACTGGATCTTGGCGATTGGAAAAGTCTTTAATCTCCAATCTCCAATTGCCTATGAAAACAGCTCATCTCCCCCGTGTGGCAGGCCGGTCCAGCAGGCTCCACCTGCAGCAGCAGGGTGTCGCCGTCGCAGTCTACGTGGATGTCCTTGACGCGCTGCACGTTGCCGGAGGTACCGCCCTTGTGCCACAGCTTCTGGCGGCTGCGGCTCCAAAAGTGGGCCTCGCCCGTTTCCAGCGTCAGCCGTAATGCATCGGCGTTCATCCAGGCCACCATCAATATTTCGTGGGTGGTGTGATGTTGGAGAACGGCCGTAATCAGACCCTTCTCATCAAATTTTAGGCCGTTGAATAACATGCTTCACTTAGAAATTGTTTCTATTCCTTTAAATTATTTTATATGTTTGGTTGCTGATACCTTTGAATTTCTAAAACATCCCCATTTCGATCTGTCCACTTTTTTGGTTGCAGAGTAATATTTTCAATCATTCCTGCTGCATACTGTGCCCAGTTGTAAAGTATGCCACCTTGCTTCTCAGCAAGCCAACCTTGTTGCCAAAATTCCTCGAAAAACTCTAAGAACTGTTGTGCATCAATGAGATATTCATCTTCGCCGTTATCATCTTGTAGACCACTAGAACATTCAAGAAATTGAAGCTCGATTAGGTGGGTAATTTTGTAGAATAACTTTGCTCGCCCATTTGACATGCTGGCCGCGAAACGCTTATTTCCATCTTTTAACAAAGCTATAAATATTTTTCCCATGATTTAATATCGACTAGTTTCCATATTTAGCTATTGTCTAACTGGGATATTTTGCAGCGCCAGGTAATCCTTCACTTCGGCGATGGTGAGCTGTTTGTAGTGAAACAGCGAAGCGGCGAGAGCCGCATCCGCGCCGCCTTCCGTCAATGCCTGGGCAAAGTGGTGCAGCGTGCCAGCACCGCCGGAGGCAATGACGGGGATGTTGACCGCGTCGGCAATGGCACGAGTGAGTTCGATGTCATAGCCTTCTTGCGTGCCGTCCCCGTCCATGCTGGTGAGCAAAATCTCGCCCGCGCCGCGCCGCTCGGCCTCCTTGGCCCATTCGACAGCGTCCAGCCCGGTGGGGGTGCGGCCGCCGCTGACGTACACTTCCCAATGGTTAATGGTTAATGGTAAATTGTTAATGCTTAATTGCTGTTCATTCAACTGATCACTGCTTACCGAAGCCCGCTCACCAACCCGTCGCGCGTCAATTGCCACCACCACCGCCTGGCTGCCAAAGGCTTCGGCGCCCTGGCTGATGATCTCCGGGTTGCGCACGGCCGCAGAGTTGATGCTGATCTTGTCTGCCCCGGCGCGCAAAATGCCGCGCATGTCTTCCACCGTGCGGATGCCGCCCCCGATGGTAAAGGGAATGAACACCTGCTCCGCCACGGCGCGCGCCAGCTCCATCACCGTGTTGCGCGCCTCATGGGTGGCCGTGATGTCTAGAAAAACCAGCTCATCGGCCCCGGCTTGATCATAAAGCCTGGCCTGCTCCACCGGATCGCCCGCGTCGCGCAGCTCAACAAAGTTGATGCCTTTGACCACACGGCCGTCTTTCACGTCTAAGCAGGGAATAATGCGTTTGGCTAACATAAAAGCTCTCTTGTCAGTCGGCGCGCACGGTATTGAACGCTTCTTGCAGGTCTAAACGGCCGTCATAAATGGCACGTCCGGTAATCACCCCAACCACACCATGTTCCGCCTGGGCGTGACAGCGGCGAATGTCTTCCATTGAGGCCACGCCCCCGGAAGCGATGACCTGCAAGCCCGTCACCTGGCTCAGCTGCACCGTCGCCTGCACATCTACACCGCTTAACACGCCATCACGACCAATGTCGGTGTAGATAATGGTTTTGACCCCGCGCTCTTTCATATCCTTGCCCAGATCAACGGGATTCATGGCCGTATCGCGCTGCCAGCCTCTCGTCTTAACACGGCCGTTGCGCGCATCTATACCCACCAATATTTTACTCTTGCCAAACTTTTCCACGGCTTTGCTAACCAGGTCTGGCTTTTCGATGGCCACCGTGCCCAAAATGACCCGGTTAGCGCCAGCGTCCAGGGCTCGCGCCACATCATCCAGGCTGCGGACGCCGCCGCCAAACTGCACCTTCACGTCTAGCTGGGCGATGGCAGGCAACGCAGCCCAGTTAGCTGCACTGGCTTCGTCCAGAGCGCCGTCCAGGTTGACCACGTGCAGCCACCTGGCTCCGGCGTCAACCCATTTTTGGGCCATTTTGACGGGATTATTGCCAAACACGGTTTCTTTTTCAGGATCGCCATGCTCCAGCCGCACGACACGGCCGTTGCGTAAATCAATAGCGGGGAATATCGTGAACTTACTCAATGGTACCTCTTGGGATGAGGTAATTGTGTAATTAAGCGATTGGGTAATTACCCAGTTACTCAGTTACCCAATTACACTTTTTCTACAAAGTTTCTCAAAATCGTTAAACCTACACTCTGGCTCTTTTCCGGGTGGAATTGCAGACCATAGATATTATCCTTAGCTACCACAGATGCAAAGGGAAAACCATAGTCAGTCCAGGCAAGAACGGCCGTTGCATCGTCCGCATCGCAGTAGTAAGAATGGACAAAGTAAGCGTAGTCGCCCGTTTTTACGCCATTCAGCAGCGGATTGTCCCAGGCGGGTTCCAACTGGTTCCAGCCCATGTGGGGAACTTTTAAATGGTTAATGGTTAATTGTGAATGGTGAATGGTTAACGGATTGGCTTCATTACCCATTAGCCCTTTCTCTGGAAACCGCACCACCTTGCCCGCCAGTAAATCCAGGCCCTCGTGGACGCCCATTTCATGCCCTTCCGTGAACATGAGCTGCATTCCGACACAGATGCCCAAAAAAGGAACGCCGCGCTGCACGGCTTCGTGAATGGCTTCGGGCAGGTTGTGCCGTCGCAGGCCATCCATGCCAGAGCCAAAAGCGCCCACGCCGGGCAGCACCAGCTTGTCGGCACGGCGCACTACCTCCGCGTCGTCCGTCAGGTGCACCTCGGCCCCAATATACTCAAATGCCTTCTGCGCCGAGCGAATGTTGCTGGCGCCGTAGTCGATCATGGTGATTTTGGTCATATTTTGGTAATCCGTTAGCGGTTATCGGTATTCAGTGAATCAGTATTCAGTGAGTCAGTTACTGATTACCGACCACTGACCACTGGTTACTCCGTCAGCGTTCCCTTCGTCGAAGCCACGTCCAGCCGTCGTGGGTCAATGGCTACGGCCGTTCTCAGCGCCCTGGCAAATGCCTTAAACAGGGCCTCGGCCTGATGGTGATCGTTACGGCCGTATTCAATGCGGGCGTGCAGGTTCATTCTGGCGTGAATGGCTACCGATTCAAAGAAGTGCTGCACTAGATCAGTGGGCATCTGGCCGATGGCTGGCGTGTGCCAGGTACCGTGGAAGACCGTGTACGGCCGTCCGCCCAAATCAATCGCCACAAAGCCCAGCGCCTCGTCCATCGGCACGTAGGCATGCCCCACGCGGGTGATGCCCTTGCGGTCGCCTAAAGCACTGTTGATGGCTTGCCCGAAAACAATGCCTACGTCCTCAATGGTGTGGTGCGTGTCGATGTGCAGGTCGCCCGTGGCCACCACCGTGAGATCAAACAGTCCGTGGATGGAAACGGCCGTAAGCATATGGTCAAAAAAGCCAACGGCCGTACTGATGTCGTGCTGCCCTCTGCCTTCCAAATTGATGGAGACAGAAATGTCTGTTTCGCTGGTTTGCCGATGAATGCTTGCTGTTCGTGTCATCATGAATCGTTTTGTTGAAGTTTATACAAAGGAACGAAGATAGAAAGGAACCAAGAGGATTAGCAACTAATTGATTATCTTACTTCTTTGTTTCTTCCGTCCCTTTGTCTCTTCGTCTAATTAATTACTGCTCTTCTAAACGACGCAGTTCGGCAAGCAACTGGTCTGTCTCCTCTGGCCGTCCGGCGCTGATGCGGATGCAGTTGTCTACGCCGGGCTTATTAAAGTAACGCACCAGAATGCCTTCTTTTTCCAGATCAAGTTTGAGTGCCTGCGCACTGCGGCCAATGACCCGGCATAATATAAAGTTTGAACGGCTGGGGAGTGGGTTCAGGTAGCTAATTGTACCCAATTTTGTAAAAAGGCGCTCTCTTTCTGCAACCAAAAGCTGCACTTTCTCATGCAGCCACGCCTGATCGGCCAGTGAGGCCAGCGCCGCCAGCGAAGCGGCGACGTTAATGTTGTACGGCTGCTTGATTTTCCACAGGTGCGGCAGCAGCCATTCCGGGAACGCGCCGTACCCCACGCGCAGCCCGGCCAGCCCGGCCAGCTTGCTAAACGTCCGCAGCACCGCCAAATTGTCATATTCCAAGGTCCAGTGAATGCGGCTGGCTGAATTAAAACTGACCGTGGAGTTTTCCTCTTCTTTTTCTCTGCGTTCTCCGCGGTTCAAATCAAAATCGACGTACGCTTCGTCAAGAACAACGAGGACGGGTAGTTGGAGCAAACGTCGTAGGTCGGCGTCATTGATGGTGCTGCCGTCCGGATTGTTGGGCGAGCAGATGAAGAGGACTTTGGCGGTGGGGTGCTTGGCTACGGCCGTTTCAATGGCGTCAACGTCCAGGCTGAAATCTTCTTTGCGCCACACCTGCACGTAACGGCCGCCGTTAACGGCCGTGCTGAACGGATACATGCCAAACGACGGTGGGCAATCTATCACCACGTCGTCTGGCGAGAGCACCACGCGCAGCACCAGGTCGATCAGCTCATCGGCGCCCATGCCCGCCAGCAGCCGCGCCTTGGGCATCTGCACATAGCTGCTGAGCGCATCGCGCAGTTCGTTGGATTCGGGGTCGGGGTAGATGTGGAAGAAACGGCCGTTGCGTAAAGCCTCCAAAGCCTTCGGCGACGGCCCATAAGGATTCTCGTTGGCGTCCAACTTCACAATTTCCTCCGGCGCCCGCCCCAGCCGTGCCGACAGCACCTCAAACGGCACAATTGGAATGTAAGGCTCCATCTCAGCAATATCAGGTCGTACAAATCTGTTGGTCATAGTTAGTTGCTTCCTTATTATTAACCGCGGAGAGCGCGGAGAACGCTGAGATTTGGCTGTTAGAGGTTGAGAGCCACACGCTTGATGCCACCAACTTTTAGTCGGCGCACGTTGAAATTTAGTAGCAACCCTAGCTTTAGATTTGCCAGCTTTAAGTAGGACATTAATTGTGCCTGGTGTATGGCTTCAAATTTTTTGATAGCTTTTAGCTCCACAACAACAAGATTTTCTACTACAAAGTCCGCTCTATAAGCATTCTCCACAGGAAGTTGTTTGTAGATTAACGGGATGGTTCTTTCGCGCTCATATTCAATGTTTCGCAATGCCATCTCATGAGCCAAACAGGCCTGATAAGCTGACTCTAGCAAGCCAGGACCGAGATGTTTATGTACTTCAATGGCCGCCCCGATAATCTTTCCCGTAATCTTGTCTTCTTCTCGCATTGGCTCTCTCATATTCAATCCTCCGCGCTATCTCTGCGCTCTCTGCGGTTAAATCCTCTTCCTTGCAGCGTTGGCATGGGCGTCGAGGGCTTCCGCCTGGGCGATGCGGGCGGCGGCGGCGCTGAGTTGGGCAGACGTGGCGTCGTCTAGCTGCACGATGCTGCTGATTTTGACGAAATCAAGCACGTTGAGCGGTGAGGCAAAGCGGGCGGTGCCGTTGGTGGGCATCACGTGGCTGGGACCGGCCACATAGTCCCCCAACACTTCAAAGCTGCGCTCGCCAATGAACAGGCCGCCTGCGTTAGGGATTTTATCTGCATAGGCCGCCGGGTTTTGCGTGGCGATGCAGGTGTGTTCGGCGGCAAAGTCGCTGGCAAGCTGGCAGGCTTCGTCCAAATCGGAGGTTAGCACAATGCCGCCCCGATTAGCCAGCGACACGGCGATCACCTCACTGCGGGTTAGCGATTCCATCTGGCGGGCAATCTCTACCTGCACGGCCTCGGCCAGCGAATTGGAGGGCGTAAAGAGGATGGCGGTCGCCAGAACGTCGTGTTCGGCCTGTGCCAGCATGTCGGCGGCAACCCAGGCGGCATCGGCCGTTTCGTCGGCAACGACCGCGGTTTCGGTTGGGCCATACAGGCCGTCGATACCCACAATGCCGTAGACCTGCCGCTTGGCCAGGGTGGTAAAGAGGTTGCCTGGACCCACAATTTTGTCCACGCGGGGCACGCTTTCCGTGCCAAAGGCCAGCGCGGCGATGGCCTGAGCTCCGCCCAGCGTATAAATTGTGTCGATGCCAGCAATGGCCGCTGCGGCCAGGATCACGTCCGGGATACGGCCATCTTCCCGTCCTGGCGGGGTTGCCACCACAATCTCCGGCACACCTGCCACCCGCGCCGGAATTACCGACATGAGCAGCGAAGACGGCAGCGGGGCCGTGCCGCCGGGCACGTAGACACCCACGCGCTGAATCGGCGTGACGCGCTGGCCGAGAAAGCCGCCCATTTCAGTGGTTTGCCAGTTGGGCAGCGGCTGCCGCTGATGGAAGTCGGCAATGCGATACGCGGCCAGTTCTAGGGCGTGTTTTAGCGCTGGTTCAATACGCGTGAGAGCCGCAGAAATCTCATCCTTATCCACTCGCAAACTTGCCACTTTCACACCATCTAGCGTTTCCGTCCAGCGGCGCAGGGCGGCATCGCCTCTCTGGCGCACGTCACGCAAAATGGTGGAGACGGCCGTTTCTGGCGTAGCGCCCTCACCAAACAGTTGGTTTAAGCTGGCCTGTAATGCCGGGGGCACGTCAGGCTCCAGGGACGTTTCTCGCCGCAGGATGGATTTTTGAGCATCGGGGATTGTGTATATTCTTATCATGGTCTTTTGGGAGGAAGTGAAGAGTGAGAAGTGAAAAGTAAAAAGAACCCACTTATCACTTTTCACTTTTTACTTATCACTCTGTAAAGCTGTTAGCATGGCGCGGTACCGCTCCGGTTCTTCTTCAAAAATGTAGGTGCAGGGTGAGACGACCACACCGCTGCCGCCAATGGCTCGTAGTTCAGCAATGGCCTGGAACAAATTTGCTTTTTGCACAACAATATTAACGGCGAACCAGTTGGGGTCGCCAGGCGTGTGGTGCCGGGCGACGACCGGGGCAATGGTGGGGCCGCGCAGGCCGCGCAGGTGAGGCTGGCTCAGCATCTTTTTGGCAATATCTTCGGGAGAATCCCCGCGTACGTTTGTGACAACCAGGAAGGAACTTTCGGCGCGCAGGTAGGCTTCGATGTATTCAATGAGCTGGCGGGCCACGGTGAGCACGTCCGGACGCGTTTTCAGCGTTTCTTTGTTGGCGATCAGGCAGGCTTGCGAGCGCAAGATGAGACCATCTTCAATCGGGCGCAAGTGATTGTCGCGCAGGGTGATGCCGGAGGAGACCAAATCGGAGATGACGTCGGCATAGCCGATTGTGGGGGCAATTTCCAGCGTGCCCTCTACGCTAATTAGCTTGACGGGGGCCACACCGTGCTGTTCCAGGAAAGCACCGGTGACTTTGGGGAACTTAGTCGCCACGCGTAGGGCACGGCCGTTTTCTCCCAGTGCCTCAGCCCAGGCCGCCAGATCGCCCATCGTGCGGGCTGGCTGATCTTCCGGGATAGCCAGGTTGAGGGTGCAGGGGCCAAAGCCAAGCGCGTCGTGGAGGGTGAGGATGGATTGCGAACGGCCGTAAGCCTTTTCAGCCAGGATATCCAGGCCCGTAATACCAAAATCAATGCTTCCTTGCCGTACCCCGGTAACAATATCGCCTGGCCGCTGAAACATCACCGTAAGCTGAGGCAGGCTAGGAATGATGGCTTCATACTGGCGGGGATTGGGTCTAAAAATCTTTAATCCACACGCTTCTAAAAAATCAAACGCGTCTTTGTGCAAGGCCCCCTTACTAGGCAGGGCCAGCCGGATATCTGATCGTAGCATACAATACTCCTTCAAGATAGTTGAACGCAGAGGCGCAGAGAACGTAAACCGCAAAATCTCTGCCTTAAGTTTATCTTATACGGGAAGGGTTTCACCCGTTATTACAGAATACAAACAAAAACACCCTCCTCTGGCTTGAGGAGGGTGCTAAAATGCATCCCAGTTAGAATTAAAGCTGCCTCAACCCAAAGTAAACCATCGCCAACTTGCATGGTGTGCGTGATGATGCTTCAGATGGGTTGCAGCAGGAATGTTTTTCATGACGCTAAAAGTCTAGCACATACTACGTGGTGTGCAATCTATTTCCAATATCCCTTCTGTAAAGAGCCTTTTAACAGTTTGTTATCAATTCGATTTATGCCCTGATTGATGTGTATAATGTGCGAAAAATTCTTGCTAAATTTAGGTAGGTTGCACCGTGTCTATTCCTGGAACAGTTGTTTACAATTCGGCAGTAGAAGATTTTAAGCGGGCCCGTCGCGCCGCGGCCATGCAGCAAATGATGGCCCGGCTCACCGGCAAGTCGGCCGATCTTTTGGCCTATGAGGATGTTTGCCGCTATGTGAAATCTGCTGACGAGGTGAAGCAGGGCGTGCGGGAGATCCCACTGGACGCCATTGTGGGCAGCGTAGGCCGGTACAAGGATTTTACGCGTACTTTCTGGCCCAAGAACGATAGTGATGAGGAGCGTTGGGTGCGGGTGAAAACGGCCGTTCACGATATGTCTGGTATGTCGCCCATTGATGTGTATAAAACCGGCGACGTTTACTTTGTTATTGACGGCAACCACCGGGTCTCTATTGCCCGGCAGCTGGGCAGCGACACGATTACCGCCCGCGTCACGGAAGTGCCGCTGCGCGTGCCCCTGTCGCCCGATGATGATCCTGAAAAAATTATTTGTAAAGCGCGGTATGCTGAGTTTTTGGAGCAAACGGATCTGGACAATTTACGACCTGGAGCAAATCTGCTGATGACTTTTTGTGGCCAGTACCAGCTGCTGCTGGACCAGATTGCGGCGCATGCTGCGCTTTTGGCGGAGAAGGGTGAAGCGGTTGATGATAAAACGGCCGTTTGCCGCTGGTATGATGAGGTGTATCTGCCTGTCTTGCGCCACATTCAGGCGCAGGGCATCATGCGCCTCTTTCCAGACAGGACCCAGGCCGATATGTACATCCTTTTTTCTGAACGGCGGGCGGAGCTGGAAGAGGCTTTGGGTTGGAAGATTGATGCGGAGACGGCCGTATCTCAATTAGCCAGCGAAGAAAGCGACCGACCAAAAGGGCTGGCGGGCTGGCTGCGCCAGACGCTGGTACCCGCAGAGCTGATTGAAGGGCCGCCCCCAGGGCGCTGGCGGGAATTTCAGGAAACGCGAGAGCGAGGTTGCCTGTTTGCCGATTATTTGGTGGCTATAGAGGGCAGCGAAACAGATTGGCAAATGCTGGACCAGGTGGTAAAGATGGCGCTGCGCGACAATGACCGTCTGCTGGGCCTGCACGTGGTGGCGCGTCAGGCGCAGCGAAACAGCGCGAAAGTAGAGCGGATCCGAGAAAGATTTCTGCGCACCTGCCGTGAGGCTGGCCTTAGATGCGAGTTTGCCGTTGAAGTGGGCGCTGTTGTGGATGTTATTATTAAACGGGCCATCTTTGCTGATTTGGTCGTGCTCAATTTAGAGCATCCCCCGGGGCCACAGGCTCTCGCCAGGTTGGGCAACCGCTTTAGCCAGCTGGTGCAGCGCTGCCCACGACCCATTTTAGCCATTCCTTGTGGGGCAGAGACGGCTATGGACCGGGTGCTATTGGCTTACGACGGCAGCCCCAAGGCAGATGAAGCGCTGTTTGTGGCTACCTACCTGGTAACGCGCTGGCCGCTGTCCTTGACGGTGGTTACGGTGGAGACGGAGCATACGGCGGCCAATGCCCTACAGCGCGCCAAAGAATATTTGGAGGCGCACGGCGTTACGAAAGCGCGGTACGTGTTGGGCAAGATGCCCATTGCAGAAGCGGTTTTACAAACGGCCGTTGACGAAGATATTAATTTTCTCATCATGGGTGGCTTTGGTTTTAGGCCCATGATGCACTTTGTGCTCGGCAGCACTGTGGATGAGATTTTGCGGCGGTTTAAGCATCCAATTTTAATTTGTCGATGAGGATTTATGAGTGCACACAATCAATATCACTACCATGCAGCCCTGGAGGACTTTCACCAGGCGCGGCGACAGGCGGCAATGCAGCAGCTGCTGGCCCGATTTACCGGCGAGCAAACTGAACTACTATCGTATGAGGATGTGAGGCGAAAGCTGAAGGTCACCAACGTACGCGAGCGTGGACTGCAAGAAATCCCTGTAAATAAGATTATTGGCAGCGTAGGGCGCTACAAAGATTTTACCCGGAGCTTTTTGCCCAAGAGCGACAGCGACAGCCATCGCTGGGCCCGGGTTAAAGCGGCCGTTTCAGACCTGGCTGGCGTACCGCCAATTGAGGTTTATCAGCTGGGCGATGCTTATTTTGTCATAGACGGCAACCATCGCGTCTCCATTGCCAGGCAGCTGGAGACTCCCACCATCTCCGCGTATGTGACTGAGGTGAAGACCCGCGTTCCCCTGACGGCAGACGATGATCCCGAAGAGCTGATTTGCAAAAGCCGCTATGCGGAATTCCTGGAAAATACCGATCTGGATAATCTGCGGCCTGAAGCTGATTTAATGATGACCTTCTGTGCCCATTACTCTGTTTTGCTAGACCATATTGAGGTACATCGCTATTACATGGGGCTGGATCTGAAGCGGGATGTCTCTTACGAAGAAGCTGTGGCCCACTGGTATGACGAGGTGTACATGCCCGTGGTGGAACTGGTGCGCGAGCAGGGGATTATGCGAGACTTCCCCGAGCGCACCGAAGCGGATATGTATATTTTGCTGGCAGAACATCGCGCTGAGTTGGAAAGTGCTCTGGGCTGGGATGTGGATGCCAGTACGGCCGTTAGCGAGATGCAGCGCAAGAGCAGACCGGGGCCTGCGCTGGCGCGCGTGTTGGAAGCCGTGCTGCCCGATGAGCTGGAGTTTGGCCCGGCTGCTGGGCAGTGGCGGCAAGAGCGGCTAAGCCAGCGTAATCTGAGCCGCCTTTTTGAAGAAACAATGGTGGCTATCTCGGGTCAGCCAGATGACTGGCGCGTGTTGGACCAGGCGATAGTGATGGCACAGCGGGAAACCGGCCGTTTACGTGGCGTTCATGTATCTGATGCCAGCGATGAGGAAGCCGCTGAAGAGAGTGTGTCATCCATACGGGGAGAATTTTACCGCAGAACGGAGTCCGCCGGAGTCCAGGCAAATTTTACCGTTGAGTTTGGCAACGTAGCCCGCCACATTGTGGCCCATGCCGCCTACTCCGACCTGGTAATGCTGGCTTTGAATCGCCCCCCTGGCCTCTCGATTTTGGAGCGCCTGGCCTCTGGCCTGCAAACCATACTTAAGCGAACGCCGCGACCGGTGATGGTTGTGCCTACGGCCGCATCCCCCATGCAGCACGCCTTACTGGCTTATGACGGCAGCCCCAAGGCAGAAGAAGCGCTGTTTGTGGCTACTTATCTGGCCAGCCGGTGGCAGATACAGCTTACAGTTGCAACGATTAGCAGCAGCGCCAACGGTAAGCTGGATGCTTCCAGGCGCATTCAGGCAAGGGCCAAAACATACCTTGAACTGGCCGGAGTTTCTGCCAACTACTTGCTTTCTGTGGGGCCACCCGCGCAATCCTTGCTGGAAACGGCCGTTTCGCAAAATGTGGATTTTATGATCATGGGCGGGTTCGGCTTTAGTTCTATGAAGAGCCTGGTGTTGGGCAGCACGCTCAACCGCGTTTTGCTGGAGTACAAGCAGCCTGTATTGATATGCAGATAAAGAAAGACGCATGAACCCATTTACCCGCTTTCTCACGCAGTGGTCCAGAAATGCCTCGCTTGCCGATTTTATCGCGCACTGGGATCGGCTGGAGAAGCTGGTGGTCCAGGTGCATCGGGAAAAGATTACGCTGCTGGAAGCCAGGCAAGAGTTCGAGGCGGTTTGGGCCTGGCTGCGGCGGCATTACGGCAGCTGGGAAGAAGCGTTACGGCCGTATTGGCAGCAAACAAAAGCCGCAGGTGAACTTACCCAAACCGATCCCTTTCAGCTGCTGCTTTCTTTAGAAGCCCCCGCTGCCATCTTAGGCAACTGGCCTGCCATGCAGCACCTGCCCGCTGCCCGCGAAGCCCTTAACCTCTATCTACGTGACCAGCAAGAAGCATAACCAACTCACCCTTTACCGCTTCACAAACGGCAAATAGATGAAATAGTCTGCACCACTGCCGGGGTCCACCGTTGGCGTCATCTCCGGAGTTGGTGATGGGCCAGGAGTTGGCGAAGGCCCCGGGGTAGACGTAGGCGGAATGGGTGTATTGGTCGGCGTTGGCGTGTTGGTCGGCGTCGGTGTGTTCGTTGCCGTCGGCGTATTTGTTGGCGTTGGCGTGGGTGTATTCGTCGCTGTCGCTGTTGGCGTGGGCGTAACGGACGGCGTCGGCGTGGGGCTTAGATTCTCGGTGGAATCGGCCGCGTAGGTGCCTCGCGTCAGGCTGGCTGTGGTAAGACCAACCAGGCGGAACATTTGTCCCTGTGCCGTGACATTGGAGGCCAGGTCCCAGCAGGCGGCGCTGCCCGGTACGGTACAGTCGGCCGTGTCGCTAACTTCCATTAGCCGCTGCTGGTTGAACACGTCGGCCAGGCATTGTGAATTGTTATCTACCGGCAGCTGCAATGTCCACGTTGTGCCGGTTGTGGGCACGCCTCGCACGAAATATTCGTAGTAATCAGAGCACATGCTGGTGCTGCTGGTATTGAGCGGCGTGCTGAAAGGGGCGTTGGTGAGGGAACGGCCGTAGCTCACAATAACCGGTGTGCCAGAGCGATTGTTACTTTCTAACGTAGCGTCACCCAACTTGGCGCGGCCTGTCCGGCTAGAAAGGTCGGTCCAGGCAACGACGTTGGCCGCCAAACGGGCATCCCAGGCAGCCTGGGGGATACCGGAACCAGCGGGAGGCGTCTCGCCCAGGGCTACGCCCCAGAAGTTGTTGTTCAGGTTGGCCGTGCCGCTAATGGACTGGGTGTAAGCAATCGTAGAGTCTGTAATATTGTTGGCATAGGCGTCAATAATACCTTCATTTTGCTGGATAGCGGTTGTATTATCGACGAGCGTATTGCCCTTTATGATGACATCACTGGGGCCAGTAATACTAACGGCCTGGTTGAAACCGGTGATGGTGTTATTTTTGATGAGGATACGGCCGTTGCCCGAAGCGCGTACGGCCGTGGTCGTCTCACAGTTGGCCGAGCAGGTCAGGTTCAGGTTCAGAATGGTCATGTTGCCCACACTCTGAGCCGAAATCATGCGGCTGTTAGCACCGCCCACCCAGTTCAGCGTGGCGTTATTGCTGCCGTACAGCACAACGCTGCCGGTCCCGCTGCCGCTGGCTACCAGGGGAGCAGAAATATTGAAGTTGCCAATGATTGTGAGCGAATCCCCGCTGGGTATGGTGTTTAAAGCCGTTTGAATGTTGTTGAAGTCACAGCCGGAGGCGCACACGGTCCAGGGTTCCACCAGGGCTTCTAAAAAGTCCAAAATGCGCTCTGCATTTTCTGATCCCGCCACCACGGAGGGGCGGCCTACCAGCCCAAACGACGGCGAATCCTGGAACTCTGGCCCACCGTAGAAGGTAATGGCCCGGCGCAGGTCTACTCGAGTGTGGTTGTGGAAGAATGGCGCTGTAAGATCAGTACCGAACAGGCCGGGTGTGCTGTAGGCGCGGGTGCTGACGCCGTTGCCGTCGGGCTCCTCCGGCGGCATGCCATCGGCGGCGTTGACGGCGATCTCGTCTGTGCCGGTGTCAAAAACCCCGTTCTCTCCTTCGGCAAAGCCGCGCACCGTGCCGTCGGTGGTCGCCAACACCGGGCCAGAGTGGCAGCGAGAGCACTTGGCCGCCGGGCCAAAGAAAATCTCACGGCCCAAAATCTGCTCATCGGTCACCGCAAAGCGGTCCAGGTCATAGTTGCCATCGGCAGGCAGGCGGATGGTGAACTGGAAGGCTTCCAGGGCAGCCCGCTCGTCCTCCGTGGGCAGGCGGAAGTCGATGCCCTCGCGCCGCAGCAGGCTGCGCGGCGCGTGCTGCTCCACCGCTCCGGCGGAAAAGTCACCCAGGTCGGCAATCTCAGAGCTGAAGCCGTAGGGAGCGGTGTGCTCCAGGTTAAACAAAGCGGGCGAGGCGCGAAACACCTCAATCTGGTCGAAGCCATCGATATTTTCCAGGATCAGGGCACGGCCGTCTGGGAAGCTCACTGTGTTGGCAGAGGGGCCGTGCATCAGCGTGAAATTCTCCAGCCCGTTGGCACTGCCGTTGACTGGGTTTGGTCCGGCCAGGTCGCCATTGGTAAAGGAAATAAAAGTGGCGCTATTGCCCAAGCTGTCCGTGATGGTGCCTGAAAGGTCATCACCACCATAAATTAGATACGTATTGCCATAGCCAGCCAGAACGGTGGCCGAGCCAGTGGTGCCGCTAATATCCCCGCGCAGGTCGCTGGGCTGGGCAAAGCCGCTGGGGGCGCTGGAGGTAACCACCAGCGTGTTGACGTTGTACTCATTGACGAAGAGCACGTCATGGGCGGGCTTGTTGAGGACCTGGTCGGGGGAGAGGCCGAAGTCGCCGTTGTCGGGCACGTGGCAAGAGCCGCAGGTACGGCCGTTGCCCAGGAAAGTCTCCTGGTTAAACAAAATCTCGCCCTGATCTGCCAGGGGAGCCACGGAGGGCACAACGGTAAAGGTTTGCCCGGCTGTGTTTACAGGATTGGGCGGTCCCATAGCAAAATCACTATTATTTTGCGTACCAGTGCCGAAGCCGCTGCCGCTCACTCGCTTGAGAGCGGCGGTGTTTAAAATGGGCAGTTCGGCGCTGCTAGGGCCGTCATTGGCGCCTGCGGTGCTGCCGCTGTAGCCTGCACCGCCGTAAGAAAGGGCCACGTTGACGCTGGTGCTATTGATATTGTCCGGGTTGTTTTGGAAGGCAACTTTACCGGCGACGGGAATGATATCGGCAGGCATGATGAAGTCTGGAGCGGGAGCGCCGGGCAGGGCGGCGAACTTCTCTGTGGCTACCAGAACGGTGCTTTCACCAGAGGAGGGATCGTTGGGGAATACAAATCGGCCGGTTTCTGCACCCAGTGAATTATAAAATACCAGCATTGCGCGACCCGGCGAGCCAGCAGGGTCTTCTGCTTGTGGTCCCCACGCTTTTTGCGAATTGCTTGATGCTTCCAGCACCACATACTGTACCTGAGAATCGCCGTTCATTCCGGCCATAACCTCATTGATACGTACTAAATGATGATCGGCGCTGGCCTGGCGCACCGTGGTGAAAACAGCCACGGTTGCCATTAGCAAAAAAGCAAAAAGGGTTATCAGCAGATGCAATCTTCTAACTGGGACGAGCATATACAATTCCTCCAAAATACTGCTGCCTGGCTCCTAACCTCGAACGATTAAGTGATGAATTTGCACAAGGATAGTGCCCAAAAATATAGATGGCAGCACTTACATATGCGCTTACGAGAAGATGTTTTGGAGGGGTGAAACGTGATGCGTGAAGCGCAAGAGATGAGGTCTGTTACGCTTCACGCATCAGGCAGGAATTGTTATCTATGAATGAAAGGGAGGTAGGTTTCTAGCCCAATAGCTTTTTGAGCCATGATGGTTGGTTGAGAACGGCCGTTTTCCGCCCACAGATCATACAAAATCTGGCCGTTGCTGCTGGCGTCGCCAAAAAAAGGACTCTCATTGCGTAAAAACTCAATGTACTCGCGTGAAGCCACCTGATGCACCAGCCGCACTATCACAACTTCGGGTTCGGCAGGCAGGGAGTAGGTGACCGTGTCCCAGTACTGACCATCAGCGTAGCGGCTGGGGTCTGGCGCGCCGTTGGTGTATGGCGCAGCCCCAGCCGCGGCAAAGGCAGCAAACTCGTAGCCACGCGGTGGGATGCGGTTGTCGTGCAAGATCTCGTTGTTCAGAATGAAGTGGAACGATTCGCCTGCGGGAACGCCAAGCTGAGCCGCCAGGTCCGCCGAGATGCCGTGCTTGGCTTCGTATAGCTGAAGGTCACCGTCTTCAGTGAGAAGGCCAGTGGCTGCATCGTATGCGCCGGAGCTATAAATGAGGCTGCCGGCGGCGTCGTATGCTTCTACCTGCAGCCACATGCGTCGGCCTTCAATGTAGCCAGTGGGCAGCTTATGGCCGCTGTTGTTGGTCACCGTCACCACGAGCTGTGTGCCCGTCAGGGAAATGTCTAGCTCCGCGGCATTTTGCAGCATGGCCGTGGCCCGGTCAATACCGGCGTTAAGTGCCTCCAGCCGCTCCTCGGCGTAGGGGCCGGTGGTGAAGGTTGCGCTGAACACGGGATGCTGCGGAATAATTTGCGGCACCCAGTTGTTGGCGCCAGTGAGATCATGTAGGGGCAGATCACTGCGCTCTGGAACGCTGGTGGCATTGCCAAAGAATGCCGCGCCAACGCCGGTGACATCCTGCATGTGGCAGTCCTGGCAGGTGGAGACGCTGCTTTTGTTGCCGCCAAACTGCGGCAGGGCAACACCTTGCGGCGTGTTGAAGTCACTGAGCCGCCACTCGCTGTAGGTGCGCTCAACGGGGAACATGCTGGTGGTGTCGGTGAACGGCTGGTTGACGTCGTTAAGAACGTAGCTTTGGCTGGGCTCATCCCAGGTGAGCAGCGGGTTGCTGATGTCGTGGCAGCTGCCGCACAGGGCAGCATCCTGGTGGAAGGGCGATTCAAGGGTATCCAGGGCGCCTGCGGCCGGGTTGTGGGGGTCGAAGCCGTTGTCGGTAACGACGTCAAAGGGGCCGCGCCGGTAATCGGCCGTATCCACGATGAGGCTAGCGTTGCCGGGAATGGTTACCGGGCTGGTGATGGCGGCCAATACGGTCAGGTCGCGGTCGGGGTTTTCGCTGCTGTACAGCGGATCGACCATGCGGTGACACACTTCGCACTGCACGCCCTCCTGGTCAACGGCCGTCATTGCCGAGCCGTCTGTGGTGGAAGAACGGCCGTCTAGCCAACCGCGCGGCAAGTGACAGCGCAGGCAAAACTCCCCAGCAAAGGCGGCATCGGCATTGGCAATATCTAGCGCGGCATAAAATACGGGGTCGCGGCCCGATTGAGCCATCATGCTGCCCGCCCAGCCGGTCCACGGCTCATAATCAGCAGGCTGGTTTACCTGGCTGCTGTAGTTGGCGTGGCAGCCAATGCACTGCTCTGGCGAGTCGATGTCGAAGGTACCAGTGTGCAACGGCTGCGTGCCGGGCTGGAAAAAGTCTAGCATGGTGGTAGTAGAAAGCGTGGGGGTAGGCCCGGTTCCATTAGGACTCAATTGTGGATGATTTGCAGGCAGTGCGGCCTGTGCGGCGGGCGTGCTGGTTTGTTTTAGCGTGGCAAAAAGGGCGGCAATGATGGCGAGCGTGAGGCTGGTGGAAAAGAAGATAATTAATATTTTACGCATACGATCCCTCTACGATTTGAGTTGAGAGTACCCGGATGAGTACGGCCGTATTATAATCCCCCGCGCAAATCATGACTATTAAGGGAAGAATATGTCTATAACGAATCATAAACATGGACTAAAGTTGCTAATTTTGTTTTTGCTGGTTGGCGTGTGGGCGTGGCCGGAAACGGCCGTTTCCTCTGTAACTGCTCAGTCGGCCCGCGACCCCCGCTTTGGCGCGGTAGAGTCGTTTTGGGCACCGGGCGAAGCGGCCGAACTGGGCGTCGGCTGGGAGCGTATCCTCTTTTACTGGAACGAAATCCAGCCTACCGGCCCCAACGACTGGAACACCCTGCATGTCCACGAAGAGTGGCTGGCAGAAGCGCGGGCGCAGGGGCGGCAGGTGACGGGATTGCTCAAAAATACGCCCACCTGGGCCACGGACGGCACGCCAGCCTCCGGGGTGCCGCGCGGCCTCTATTTGCCAATTGATGATCCCGGCAATCTGTGGGCCAACTACGCCCGGCGCGTGGCCTCCTACTACAGCGCGCACGGCGTGCACAACTGGATTATCTGGAACGAACCAGACATTGCCCCAGACGTCTATGGGCATGAGTTCAGCGGCTCGATGGCCGATTACTATCAGCTGGTGAAGGTGGCTTACCTGGCTATTAAGCAGGTGGACCCCAACGCCAAGATTCACCTGGGCGGCATGACCTACTGGCACGACCCAAGCTGGCTGGGCCGCTTCCTAAGAATGGTTGCGGAAGATCCTGATGCGGCGGCCAACAACTACTATTTCGACATCATCTCGCTGCACATCTACTTTCGCCCGGAGACGGTTCCCCAAATTGTGGGCAACGCCTTTGCTGCGCAGCAGCAGGCTGGTATTCCGCTGAAGCCGGTGTGGATTAATGAGACGAATGCCCGACCCAGCACAGACCCGGAGTGGCCGGTGCAGGTGCAGGCGTTTGAGCTGGATTTGGAGCAGCAGGCGTGGTACATCGTGCAGGCGTACGCCCTTGGTTTTTACTCGGGCGCGGGGCGAATTTCGGTGTACAAGTTGATTGATATCAATATTTCGCCCGGCGAAGAGTCGTGGGGGTTGATACGGCCGTATGACTTCAGCAAGCGCCCTGCCTTTTTTGCCTATCAGAACACAATCAAATACCTGGCCGGGTTTACCTACCCGGTGCAGCGAGAGCAGGCGGGTAACTACACCATTGTGCGCTTTAACCGGCCAGAGGGCACCACGCGCGTGCTCTGGGCGCGCACGGCCAGCAGCGCGACGCTCAACGTGCCGGCTTTGGCGGACGCGGCCGTTTTGGTTGACCCGATCACCGGGGCCGAAACGCCCATAACTCCAACCGGGGGCAGCTACGAGATTCGTTTGAATGGCGCGCGCTGCGCTGGAGAGTGCTACATGGGTGGCGCGCCGGTCTTCCTGGTAGAAGCCGGGGTTGGCGGTGAAGGTGGCTCTACCGCGCCGCCGGTAGTGTCGGCGGCAAGCACGCCAGCGGCTGGGGCAACCGGTACCGATGGGTCCCAAACGGCGGCCGGGACGCCTATTCCCACCGAGCCGTCTGCCCCAACCGAAACGCCGTATCCGACGGCCACAAACATGGTGCCCGTGCCTAAACCTTCCAGCACGCCGACCGCAACGAATACGGCCGTACCACCCACAGAAACAGCACCCGCCACGCAAGAGGCGGCCATAGTGCCTACGGCTACGGAAGCGGTTGTTTCGGCTGCTGGAGATGATGGCGCAATTGTAGAAGCTGGGGAAGAAGAAACGGCCGTAATCGAGGCTCCAGCACCTAACCTTGGCATTTGGCTGCTGGGGGGCGCAGGTCTTGCTGCGCTGCTGGCTGGTTTCGTTTGGCTCCGCCGCCGCTAGGTTTCGTTTAAAAGTAATGGACGCAGATTCTCCTGATTGACCTGATTTTGATCGCTTTTCAATCAGATCTATCAGGAGAATCTGCGTTTTATTTTTTACAGCGTGATCAGTTTTACCTGGGTGATGGCCGGGATTTTTACCAGGGCATCAATAACCTCTTTGCCAGGTTGGCTGTCCAAATTGATGAAGGAAAGGGCGTGACCGCCGGGCCTGTCTCGGCCCATGCGCCATTCGGCGATGTTGACTTCGTAGGCGGCCAGGATGGTGCCCACCTGCCCAATGACGCCGTGCACGTCTTTGTTTTGCATCACCAGCACGTGGCCGTCTGGCCGGGCATCTAGCTTATAGTCATCCACCTGCACTATGCGCGGCTCCACACCGCCAAATAGCATTCCGGCCAGCGTGCGTTCCCCGCCGTCCCAGGTGACCCGGCAAGAGATGAGATTCGAGTAGTCGAGCGAGCTGGCTGCCTTGGTTTGGGCCACGCTGATGCCGTTTTCTTCCGCTAGCAGGGGGGCGTTGATGTAGTTGACCTGCTCGCTGATTGATTTTTCGAGAATGCCTTTTAGCAGTCCAGCGGCGATGGGCTTGATTAGCTCATTAACCGTGTCGCCTCGTGCCTCGATCTCAACGCGGCGAATGGCGCCATCGGCCAAATAGCAGTGCAGGCGACCCAGCTTTTCACTGAGTTCCATATACGGCCGTGTCTCGGCAAAGTCTGGCCCGGCCTGGAAGGGCAAATTAATGGCGTTGCGGAAGTCGGTGCCGCGCAGCGCATCCAGCACCTGATCCACGATTTGGGTGGCGACATCGCGCTGAGCTTCCTCAGTGCTGGCGCCCAGGTGGGGCGTGTGCAGCACGTTGGGCAGGCCAATGAGCGGACTGCTTTCCGGTGGTTCCTTTTGATAGACGTCGAGAGCGGCCGTTCGAATGCGTCCATTTTTCAAGCCTTCAGCCAGGGCTTCTTCATCGACGAGCTTGCCACGAGCGGCATTGATCAAAATGACGCCCGGCTTCATCTGGCTAATCGTTTGGGCATTGATTATTTTCTCGGTTTCTGGCAGTAGGGCGGTATGCAGGCTGATGTAGTCAGACTGGGCCAATAGATCTTCCAGGTCAACGAGCGTCACGTTTAACTCTTGCCCCACCTCTTCAGATACATATGGATCAAAGGCCAGAATTTCCATGCCAAATGCCTGGGCTCGCTTGGCTACCAAACGACCGATTCGGCCAAATCCGATAATGCCCAGCGTTTTACGATATAGCTCGGTGCCTACAAATTGTGAGCGTTTCCACTCACCTTCTTTCAGTGAGGCGTGAGATTGTGCCGTGTGGCGGCTGGCGGCCAACATTAAGGCAATCGCCTGCTCGGCGGTGGCAATGCTGTTGGCCTGTGGCGTGTTCATCACAATGATGCCGCGCATGGTTGCCGCGCGTACGTCCACGTTGTCTACGCCAATTCCCGCCCGACCAACCACCTTGAGATTGGTACCAGCGGCCAAAATTTCTGCATCTGCCTTGGTGCCGCTGCGAATGATAAGCGCATCGTATTCCGGCAGAATGGCCATAAGCTCTTCTTTGCTCAGGCCAGGTTTCATGTCGTATTGGGCGTCTTTGGCCAGATCAAGCCGATCTAGCCCTGCTTGCCCTAGCTTGTCTGAGATTAATATTTTGAACATACGTCTCCCTTTGCTTGGTAAGTTGTTTGGTGCCAGGCGATTTGGGAATTATTGATTGTGGGTAAAAGTACAAAGGAATTATAGTCGGGGTTGGTTGTGCGGCAAGCAGCGCGTGGAATTGGGAAATCAACGTCTGCTTTACGTTACTTCCAGTTGATCACAATGTTTGTAAGAGTTGCTTACACTGCTCTACAGTTAGGGAAACCAGAGCGCCACCAGTAAAGCGGACATCCTCAGTAACTTCACGTAGGGCGAATAAAGGATGGGGTACTGACATTAGGAGGCTGACGTCTGGCTGCTCAATTTCAGCCAAGATCAGCCCGGTGAGGTGACCCATGAACTGATCAATGCTGAATTGGAAACGGCCGTCTGCTAACTTATACCGCTTCTTGACCAGTTTTTGAGCAGGCAGCGTTTCTAACAGTGTATAGCTGGCGTCGTCCAGATAAAAGTTGGTGATAGTCGTGGCATAAGCGGTTTGATCTTCGGCCTGGTATTTTTGCGTTAGCTTGCGGGCGGTCACCTGTCCGTCGGCATTGGTCATGCGGCGCAGGCGCAGCGGCGTGCCAGAAATATAGCGATCTTCAATGAGCTGATAATCCTGGCTGTTCTCGAGCGCATTCGGCAGGGTGGCCAAAAGCCAGCGCCGTTCGCATTCGATCTGGGCATATTTGTGGGCCATTTAGCAGGTCCAAGTCGTTTATGGTGACAAAGTGCGCCGATTCTACCTTAGGCGCTACTGAACAAAGGATGATAAAAAACAGTGCCGCGCCTGTCTTTCAAGGCGCCAGGCACCAACTCTTTGACCATAAACACGTCATCTGGGACGTCGAACTGGCTGCGCAGCCCATATGGGGATGAGGGCGAAAAGCCGAAGCGTGGGTAATAGGTTGAATGCCCCAGAACAAACGCCAGTTTGTACCCCACCTGCTCGCAGGCAGCCAGTCCGGCCCAGCAAAGCTCTGAACCAATACCTTTATTTTGATGTTCTGGGGCAACTGCCACCGGGCCCAGGGCAACGGCCGTAAACTCCCCCTCGTCATTTTTTACCGTCACGGGCGAAAACAGGATGTGCCCCACGATTTCACCGTCCAGCTCAGCCACGAGGGAAATGAGGTCTACACCGCCCTGCTGCAAATTTTGCACCAGCTCTGCTTCGGATGGACGATTGGCTGCTGCTTCTACTGCGAATACCTGGTCGGCGTCTGCGGCCGTTTCTGGTCGAATTTTTAGCGTCATAGAAGCAATCATACTGCATTGGCGGGCATGGGGCGAGACAACTCCTGCTCATCGAACAAAAGAGCGTTTGCCAATGCTTCTTTCTCGCTTGGGCCTCAATAGCTTCGGAGCATTTTTGCGCAGCAGCCATTGCGTACCGATCATCGTCCCGAGCATAGCCAGGAGCAAGACGGCCGTGTAGCCAGCTAAAATTTGGGCATACCCCAACGCCAGGCTGCGCCAGGCACCCAAAACCAGCGCCGTGTACCAGGAAACGGCCGAAACCGCGCCAAAGACGGAAATGCGTGGCAGCTTTTGGGCCAGACCATTTATATGAAACGGCTGGTGCCTGAAGGCAGCTTTTTGCAGCAAGGGGAACAGCTTTACGTGCATAATGCCGCCGTTTAACGTGGCGATGAGCACAATGGTCATTTTGGCAAAAAAGCGCTGATTGACGCTGCCGCTCAAAATGATAAGCCCCAGTCCGGTGGCCGTTAACAGCATCAGCCCACCAATCACAATGCCCGAAGCCACTTTTAGCAAGCGAAATTCAGCTTTTTCGATACGGCCGTTTCGCGGTAGTCCAGTGAGATTATCTCCAACCATCCGGCGGATAAACCGGAGTGAGGAGAACCTCGCGAATGAATAAGATTGAATTCGCTAAACCAATAGCCATCGCCGGTGACCGCTGTTCATACTTTTTTTACCCACCAGCTCAGGCAGCAACCGCTTAAGACTACGATGCTCACGACACCAGTTGTAAACTGTCATGCCCCACCAACCCATCGCCGCTTTGGTTTCGCCTTTTTTGGCAAAAGCCAGAGTTTTGCGCACCTGCGCCGCACTCATCAAGCGGGCCGTGCCGTTGCGCCGCTCGATAGCCGAGGTGTTAGGCACATGGTAGCCCAGTCGGTCCAGAGCTTGCTCAATCCGCTTTTGACTGCCATGGACATAGCGGATTTCCACTTCTTTGAGTCGATAACCACTGTGGTGCTTGATGATTTGCACGTGAGCCGCCGTCCGAGGAATGCGAAACCGCGCTTTAGGATACGGACCGCGTGTGCCTTGTCGCGGTGGGTAGTAGGCAGTGCCGAATATCTCCGGGAACAAGGTACGATACGCCGCCACCCCATCAGTGAACAAGGCAATCTCATGACGATTGTGCAGACGTACCGCGCCATCTTGGAGCAAACAACGAATCAAGACCTCGTCTCGCGTTCCCTGGACGTGCGCCAAAATGAACTTGCTTGCCGGGTCTATCAATTCTGCTTCCCAGGCTGGCTGCGCCTTACTGCCGGCAAAGCCGTGCCGTTCATCAGCTTGCAGCTCGGTAACAGCCACATTATGCACTTCTTGTTCGTGATATTGCTGCCCATGTCGGCCTACCTTTTGGTTCAACCGCCGCACGGTACTCGGGTCGACCTTGACCAAGCGCGCCGTGCCCTTGAGGCTGCAACCCTCGGCCAGATGTTCGGCTACCGAAACGGCTTTCTCCTCGGGAATCTTACTGTTCCACAAGGCCGTGTTTTTGCGTTCGCTGAATTCCTGCTGGCAGCAGCGGCAACGCAAGTAACGGATGTTGTCCCGACCATAGACTTTTCTGACTTTCAAGTTATGGCCACCTTTTTGGCCGTAGAAGTCGCAGTCGCGGTTAACACATGCTAAACTTTCCAAGGGGGGTCTGGTGTGATTTTTTTCTTTCATGCGGTAATTCTACCGCCTACGCCAGACCTCCTCTTTTATGGGTTGGTGATAATCTCACCTGACCACCCGTTTCGCAAAATGCTCAAAAATAAGAAGTCACTGGTCGTCGCGCCCCCGGCACCAAGCGCCACGCCAACAATATGACCAATCAGTAAAATTGTGTGCCAATCCATCTGTTTATGCTCCTTCTGAAACCAAAGCCAGCAGCAGCAAAATATGCGCCATCAGCATGGTTTACCTTCCAATGAAACAAAAGTGAAATAAAAGGGAGTGTCAGTTCGCCTCGAAATGGGCATCAGACTGGTGAAGAAGCATTGTGGCCAGCGACGGCCACAGCAACAAGCGTGACTCGACTATAGGCGCATTGCCCGCAAACGCGTATAGGAGAATAGGGCCAGGAGGTTTCGGCTTTAGGCCACCCATCCCCACACAAAAAATTGAGCCGAGAAGTAAAGGTAAAGCGCTATCGACGAATACAAAATGAGCCGATGGATCTTGCCATTGGCGCCCGCTGTTGCCAGCAGAAAAAAGGTAGGAAAAAAAGCTAGTGCGTAGCGAGAAAAGGAAAAGAGCGGTTTGAACTCTGAGCTGGGCAGCAGCATAAAAAAGAGCAGCATCGCAGCGTACAGCCCCCAGTCTAATCTGTGTCGCCAGTGGAAAAATGCCCACACGGTGGTTGCCAGCAGCAGCAGCGTTACGAAGAAGTCAAACCAGAGCGTGAACTCCCCGGCGCGGCCCGTACCCAGGCCAAACATACCCTGTAAGGCACGCAGCAGGTCAGCACCGGGAATACCGGTTCGCTGAAACCAATATTCGGCATAGATGCGTCCCAGCCCAGGCAGGCCCAGCAGGCTGCGGTAGAGCACAAAAATTAAAAAGCCAGCCATAGGTAAGAAAACGGCCGCAGCCTTACCATACAATCGCGGATACCAGCTGCCCATCGGGGAAATTTTCCATGCTCCTTGGCCCAAATGTCGCCGCCAAAACTGGTAAGCCAACGGCACCACCAGCACCCAGCCTGTCAGCCTGGTGAGCGCGGCCAGCAGACCCAGTAGCCCGGCCCACTCCAGCCGGTTATTAAATGCCAGCCAAAGCGATCCCAGCGTTAGCAGCAAAAACAACGATTCTGAATAGGGGGCAAAGAGAAAAAAGCCGCTGGGGAATAGGGCAAAGTAGAGGAGGAGCCGTGGCGCATTGTCCGGCCCTAGCAGGTCACTGCCCACTTTGTGCAGCAGGATGAGCAGCCCCAGCAGCGCAATATTGGAGATGAGAATAGCGGCGGCCATATGTGCGGCATGCGATCCGCCAAATAAACCGCCCAGCGTCCAAATCAGCAGTGGGTAGATCGGGGGAAAAACGGAATCTTCAGGATGTGCATACCCTTCGGCGGCGATGCGCGTGTAGTGCATTGCGTCGAATCTTTGCCACGGCCCCAGCAGCAGCCCGGCAGCGCCCTCGTCCAGGATGGGCTGATTGAGATACGGCCGTAACCTGTCATTTGGCTCATCCGGCAGGGGCACAGCTTGCAGCACTACAATGGCCCACACGCTTAGCAAAAGACGCAGCGCTACAAAAGTGATAAGCCCTTGACGTACGGCCGTTTGCTGCCACAGCGATTTCAGCAAGAAGAATGCTCCTTGATTGCCCATAGCTGTTGATTTAACTCATCTTCAGGTTTTATGCAATAGGCAAACTGATTCGCTGTGAAATAAAAAAAGAGAGCCTCCCCAAAGAGAGACTCTCATAGTTGGTGAGGGCGACCCGCCGGGTCGCCCTCACGATATCGGCGGTCAAGTCAATCAGAAACTACGGCGAGCAAACCGTGATGCTCCAGCTGTTGAGCGTCCCGGCATCGGCCGAGGTGTAGTGGTCCGTCACCGTCAGCTGCCAGGTGCCGCTGCTGCTCAGACCATCAAAAGCACTCAGCGCATTGTTCGGGCTGACCGTGCCGCTGATCGCCGGAGCACTGCCGTTACACTGACTCTCAGCCGGCAGCGCCGCCTCGTCACTCAGCGTCGCCTCAATGTTGTCCGTCGAACAGCCATAGGTGCTGGCCGGCACACCAGGCCGGTCCAGAATCGTCACGGCCGTACCCGAACCCTGGTGCGTCAGGACCATGCTCAGGTCCCCTGGCCAGGCATGAGCCATGTTCAGCGTCACATCCAGGTCCCCAATCGTCGTCGCCGCACCCACCGTCAGCTGCGAGCTGATCGACGTCGTGCCATTGGGCAGGGCAATGGGCACATTGGTGCTGCTGTACGTCGTGCAGCTAGGCGCCGCGCCCGACTCAATGCGCACATCATCAATGCCCGCCTCCACAATCGAGCCACCGGCATTGTCCGCCGCCTCCACCAGGAGATAGATCGTCTGCCCGGCAAAAGCATTGAGACTGACCGAATGCAGCGCCCAGACCCCATTGTCATTGTCCGCCGCACCCAGCTCCTCAAAGACCAGCTGGCTGGTGCTGCCCACGGCCGTTACCCGGAGGAAGTCAGCGCTAGAGGCGTTGTTGGTGTGAGCCAGATAGTAGTTAAAGGAAAGCGTCAGATTGCCGCTGCTGGGCAGGCTGATGTTGGGCGAGCGGATCGAGGTGACGCCATTGTCGATGTC
>JBHIWP010000003.1:0-80648 GCA_041987425.1 Promineifilaceae bacterium (SeqCode)
GCAGCAGATCGATTGGGGCCACGGCGTCGCGACCACTGAAGAAAGCACAGGCCTGCAACAGCCGCAGCGCTTTGTTTGCCAGCAGCCGGTCAATACGCCCGAAGCCCTGGCAGCGCAGCTTGCCTAAATTAATAAAAGTGATTATGAACGAGAGCGAACGGTCCAAACGCGAGCTAGCAGAAAAGGTGCGTGTTGCCTGCATTGAGGCGGCCCGGGCTGGCTTTGAGCAGGCGCGGATGGATGGCTTGTGTGAGGAGGGGGCGGTGGAAACGGCCGTTTCCGCCATTCAAAATATCAATCTAGAGAAACTGTTAGCCGAATGAAATACGACAATATTACCCTGCAACTCAAACGGATTTACGACGACGCAGCTGCCAGCGACGGCTTTCGCGTGCTGGTAGAACGCCTCTGGCCACATGGCATCAGCAAAGGAGACGCGCAGATAGATTTGTGGCTGGGTGACGTTGCCCCATCGCCTGCGCTGCGCAAATGGTTCAACGACGATCCCACCCGCTGGGATGAGTTCCTAGATCGCTACCACGCCGAGCTAGATGAGCGGCCAGAAGTAATTACCGAGCTGTTCCAAGAAGCAACAGCCTCGCCCATCACGCTGCTGTTTGCCGCCAAGGACGTGCGGCATAACCACGCGGCCGCTCTCAAGATGTATCTGGATGGGGAAGCGTAAGGCAGAGTAGTTTCTAAGAAAGTGTAGATTGGTCCAATCTGCCAGATTGGACCAATCTAACAACTAAAAACGCGCATCCCCCTGGCGCTTATTCATTAATCATATAGCTGGTAAATGACAAACTCAGCCTGGGCAATGAGCAGTGCCTTGGTTTCTGCGGGCAGGTTAGTGCCGGACTGTACGCGGTTGATGAACATGTTCAGCTCACGAATGATGCGATGCTCATCCTGGCCTTGAGCCAGCAGCTGGGCTGCACGGTCCAGGTTTTGCAATAGGCGCAGCGCCGTGTTCTGTGGAAGCTGTCCATCGGCCAACAGTTCTTCTACATCGGCCAACATGACGCCCAGCTGATTGGGCAAGGCCTCGCCACCGTCAAAGACGAAGCTGGCGTTGTTGGCGTCGTAGGATGGCGCCGGATCTGGATGAATCCAGTCATGCGGCACGCCGTTGGCATCCACCGTCAGGTCGCCAAAGTTTGTATCGGCCAGACCCACTTCGAAGGTGAAGGTGAAGGAATCAAAGGTGTGCAGAATGCCGTCGTCACCCAACACGTCAGCGGGTACAGAAACCCGCGTACCGGCAGAGCCAGGATCGGCGTTGAGCAGTACATCCCCCAGGCCCAGGTTGGCTACGGTGAAGTAGACGTCTTCCAGAGAGATTTCTGTGACGTTGCTAAAGGTCGCTTCGATGGTATAGACACCGGCCGGCGCGTTTGTTTGTGGCGCGGGATCGTAGGTGCCCACCACATCTTCCAGCTTAAGGCGATGGTTAATTGACGGGTTTTGCAGCACGTCATCAATGTAGATGGGTGGGTGCTCCAGGCCGTCCCAGGCGCCAAAGTCGATGAAGGCAGAGTGCGCACTTGCAGGCATGTGGATGGTTTCAGCGTAATCTTCTACGTGCCCATCTGGCCAGATGAGCTTCATGTCTACCACAAAGTTTTCCTCTTCTGGGCCAGTATGGTTGAAATGGATTTGTTCCAGAGCAGGGTCAAGATCCAGCATTACTTTTTCGTCGGCCAGCAGAACCACGCCTTCGATGTCGAAGATAACGCTAGGGTCGCCGTCATGAATAGGATCGTGGGCGATGTAGATTTCTGGGGCTTCCAGGTCTTCAGTGGCGGTGAAAGAGATATGATCACCATCGGGGCTGAAGGTGAACTTAAATACGTTGTCTGCGTCAAGATGAATGTCAGAGACGCCCAACGCGATGCCCGGTCCGTGAATGCTCAATGTCCCGTTGGTGGGGTTTTCGACAGTGGTGCCGTGGACGAAGACAGTGTAGAACGTATCGTCGTGTTCTTCAAAGGGAATGGTGATAGATGCAGGCACATCCTGACCCAGACCGCCCATGAAGTGTTGCATCTCAGCTCCTGGAATTTCGGTGAAAAATTCGCCCGTTTCGTGATCTTCGCCAAATCGCTCACCTTCGTCATTGACGATCATAATGGCCCCTTCGCCGGTGAAGTTGACTTCAAAATTGCCAGAGACCATGCCTGGAGCGCTTATTTCTGATTTGTTGCTATTAACGGCAGAGGTGCTTGAATCGTTACAAAAATAACAGGCATAGTATTGGCCTGGTGCGTTATCGCGAAGGGTCAGGGGAACAAGGCGCAAATTACCGGAAACGGCCGTTCCCTGATAAATTTCTTCATTTGCCCCTGGTGTTGCCGCCGTCTTGTAGGTCCAAGTATTGTTCACTATATCAACAACAATATATTGGCGCTGTTTAGGGAAATTGTTGTCATATACCAAAATGCGGTATTCAGAATCGGTGACCTTTTCTACCCCAACTGCTGTGATCGAATGTCCCGCTCGCCAATCGTCATCATTAAACTCGTCAAGATTATCTGTGATAAAGACCGATACTGTGTACCCGACTGGTGAGGCACTTTGAAAGTCACTTTTTAGTACTTCGACGAGATGTGAAGGTGTGCCCGTCACATGACCATTCCATATAAAATTCTGTGTCATAAAGTAACGGTGGATGTAATGCTCAATCGGCTGACCTGGGAGAGCGAGGTCAATCGTGTTGACAGCACCGGGTTGAAACGTTCCGGGGGTACTGTATTGATTATATGGCATTGAATTAAAGAGGCGCAGGCTGGTGGCCGCAAAGCCATCACAGTGACCGCCATCTGGCGAAGCAATTGCCTTTTGCAACCATGCCTGGGCACCTGCCTTAAGCACACAGTCTTGGGCGCTAGTGCCTGTACCAGCAATACAGGCAGCAGGTCCAACGAGCTCAAATACGTCACTCTTACTAAAGTCATCCACATTTCTAGGGGAAGCCCCATAGTTTTGGAACTGATAGCCGTGCACTTTGGCGTCAAAGTCAGTATTGCCGTTTTTGTAAATCCATGACTCGGTCGGCGGTATTTCTACCAGCGTAGAGCTACCACCTGATTTAAGCGCGAGGCCAGAAAACTGATAGTTTCCAAAGCTATTATTCTCAATGATTGTTCCAACAGGAATGGTGCTACTCACCGTACCTGTCCACGAAACCGTTTGAACGGAATGGGCAGGAATGCTCGGTAAATTTAGGTCAACATATAGGCCATTTTGAGACAGAAAGCCACCGCTCACATAGGTTACATTAGCTGGAATATAATCGTAAAGCCATAGCTCAGGGAAAGTGGTATTGCCCACATTTTCTACCTTAAATTCGTAGGTGATGGTTTGACCCTGTTGTACGTAGGTTGGCGCCACTAACGTTATACTAAGGTCGTAAATGGTTGACGTTATATCCCCCGAGAGCTTAGTGCCAGCGCCATAGTAAAAGTCATAAATACTATTAGTGATTGTTGCCCTGCCAAGTAGAGAATCGTTAATCAGCCCACGCCAGGTAAGAGACTTTGTTTCTCCAGGAGCTATATCCGGAATGTGAAAGTCAATGTAGGCAGAGCCGCTTGTGGTATAGAGTAAAGTGCCACCACTAACATAATCGACATTAGCAGGTACATAATCATAAACATACACGTTGTTATATTGCAGAGAGGTTGGGTTTTTTACTTCCAACGTATAGTTAATATAGCGACCGGGCTCCACATAAGCTGGTGCCTTCAATTCTAACGTCAGACCGGAAGCCTGGGCGTGGGCAGCGGGCGTGCTGCCGGGGGCAAAGAGCAGGATGCCGCCAAGCAGCAGCATGATAAACAGTGTAAGAACAATGCTTCTGTATCTTATGCGTAATCGGTTGAACATTTTTTCTCCTGAAAGTTTGTAGCCGTGCAGGCACTTTGCCGATTGACCCAAAGTTGGCAAGGGGCGTCGCTAATTCCAGCGGAAATTATTTGGTCAATTTTGGCAAGCTACCTGTACAGTTACGAATCGTTTGATTAAAATGAGGCAAATTGGGGGAATTTGTTGAATTAGTTTGTTTTCTTAAGAATTATCCTCCTTTTGTTTTGTTATACTTCGCTTATGTCCATGCAGTTCCATCAATTCAGTCCGCAACGCGTTTAACAAAGTCTCACTATCACTGAAGCCAAACGTGCTTCCCTGTCGCACAATTTCCAGAATGTGGCGTATACACATTTTCTGCGCGCTGTATTCTGTTCGGCTGCGCGTAATGAAGGCGAGGGTGCATACCAGATTAATGAGCATGTGCATAGCATAGCTACGCAGCGCAAATAAATCGTGAGTTAAACGCAAATGAGGGAGTTATGAAACAGTTATTACGTTTGAATTTGTTGGGGGGGGCTCAAGTTTTTCTGGGAGAACGTCTTCTCAGTGATTTTGCTACCAGCAAAGCCCAGGCTTTGCTCTTTTACCTGGCGGTTTCGGCACAGACGAGCGGCACACCCGCTGCTCCGCAGAGCCGTGATTTGCTGGCCACGCTGCTTTGGGGGGAGATGACCGAAAAGAAGGCCAAACAAAATTTGCGTACGGTGCTATCGGATCTGCGCCGCATTGTTGGCGATCATTTGCTGATTGATCGCCAGTGGGTTGCTCTTGATCACAGCAGCCCATACTGGATCGATGTGGAGGTGGTGCAGCGTGACCTATCGCTAACGCCTACTTCTGAGAACGTGCGGCTGCGGCAAACGGCCGTTTCCCTCTATCAGGGTGAATTTTTGAGCGGGTTTAGCGTGCAAAATGCACCAGACTTTGAAGCCTGGGTAACAGAGCAGCGCCAAAAGCTGCATATTCTTGTGGTGCAGGGGCTGTTCACCCTGGTGCATGAGCACATTGCGCGCACTGATCTTGCGGCCGCCCTTACCTCAAACCACCAATTGCTGCTGCTTGAGCCGTGGTCTGAGCCAGTGCACCGCCAGCAAATGCTACTGCTGGCCCGCCTGGGCGAGCGCAGTGCAGCTCTGGCTCAGTTCGAAACCTGCCAGAAGATCCTTGCGGAGGAATTTGGCCTGGAACCCCTGCCAGAAACGTTTGCGCTGTATGATCAGATTCGCACCGGAAAGATAGCTGGCCCCGAGTCCCAAATATCGGCCGAACCGAAACGGCCGCAGCCACTGCCACAGGTATTACAGTCTCCAAATTTGGTGCTTAATGAGCGTGCTTTGCCCCAACGCTCCGAGCTATACGGCCGTGAGGAAGAATTGGCCCGTTTGCGCCGTTGGCTCCTGGAGGATGGCTGTCGTCTGGTGGGCATTTTTGGCATGGGCGGGCAGGGCAAAAGCGCGGTGGCGGCTGCGCTGGCACGAATGCTGGCAGAAAGGCAGCCTCAAGACGATAAATTTGCTCAGGCCGATTTGGAACCCGCTGGAAGCTTCCAGCGGGTTATCTGGAAGTCCCTGCTGAATGCGCCTCCGTTGCCAGAGCTAATTGAGGAATGGGTCTATGAGCTTTCCGAGCAGAAAGTTACCATGATGCCTGAAAATTCAGACCAGCAATGGCAGCTGCTGCTTGGCTACCTGAGGCAGCGGCGCTGTCTGTTGATTCTGGATAACCTGGAGAGTATTTTGCAGAGCGGAGCCTATAGCGGGGCTTTTCTGTCCGGCTACGAGGAGTACGGCCGTCTGCTGCATCATCTGGCCGTGGTCGAGCATTCTAGCTGTGTTTTGCTCACCAGCCGCGAACGGCCGTATAGTCTCACATCCCTTCCAGAAGAGATCCCAACCGTGCGCTTCTTAGCTCTGGCTGGTCTGCCCGCCAGGGCTGGGAGCGAGATCTTGAAATCACGGGGGTTGGCCAATGGCCCGGCAGAAGCGGATGCTCTGGTACAGCAATATTCCGGCAATCCGCTGGCCCTGAAGCTGGCAGCCGATACCGTGCAGGAAATTTTTAAGGGAAACATTGCGCACTTTTTGCGCGCCGAGGCCGTTGTCTTTGACGATATTCGCCATGTGCTCGACCAGCAGTTTGCCCGCCTCACGCTGATTGAGCGAGAACTGATGATCTGGCTGGCTGTGGTGCGTGAGCCCATTTCGTATACGGACCTGCGTGCGCTGTTGGCCCAGCCGCCGGTCTCTCGCGTAACGCTGGAAGCGGTGCGCTCGCTGTTGCGGCGCTCTCTTATAGAAATGTATGAAGGCGGCTTTGGTCTACAAAATGTCGTTTTGGAGTATTGTACCGACCTTCTTATCGAAAATGTTGTGCAGGAGCTTACGGCGTTCCCGCCGCTGGGTGAAGAATCACCCGCGCTAAAGTATACCAGCGGCGCCGCCCTCATCCTGGCCCAGGCCAAGGAATACGTTCGGGCCAGCCAGACCCGCCTGGTGCTACAGCCTGTGGCCCATCAGCTTATTACCCAGCTGGGCGTGCCGGGTGCAGAGCAGCGGCTTAGAGGCTGGCTGGAAAAGCTGCAATCCACGCCGCTTCCGCCCGGCTATGCGGCTGCCAATTTGCTGCACCTGCTGCTGCACTTAAAGATAGAATTACGCGGTTATGATTTCTCCAGGCTTTATTTTCGCCAACTTTATCTGCGCGGGGTGCGCCTGCCGCACACAAATTTTGCACAGGCCAAGATTGTAGACAGTGTATTTACCGAGCCGTTTGGCATTGTGAACACGGCCGTTTTTAGTCCAGACGGCCGTTTCCTGGCGGCGGGCACAAATGAAGGCACCATTTACATCTGGCGGGCGGCAGACCAGCAAATTGCGCGCATTATTCAGGCTCACAGCCTGCCGGTTAATGAGCTGGCTTTTGCCTTTCAAAACAGGGTGCAAAGCGAAAGCCTGCTGCTGCTGGCCAGCGCCAGTGGCGACGGCACCGTCGGCCTTTGGTCGCTGTCGGAGCGTGATGAAGAGGAAAGTTGGCACGTACGGTTAGCAGACGACGCGCAAAAGGCGGTGCTTTCGGTCGGTTTTCAGGCAAATGGACGGCAGGTAACGGCCGTTGATGGAGATGGCCAGGTCTTGGTCTGGAATGTAGAACGGATCAATCGGCCGAGGCTTGTAAAAAAGCATGCGTCTGTTTCACCCCGCTTGCGGCTGGTGGACTACAGTGAGGATGGTCAAATCGTAGCCGTGGGCAAGCCAGATGGCACGGTGCAGCTACTTCGCACGGCAACAGGTGAGTTGATACTTGAGTTAGAAGTGGAATCAGGCTGTATTCGGGCCCTTGCTCTAAACCGGGATGGGCGGCAGCTTGTAGTTGGTGAAAAAGATGGTCAGTTATCTTTTTGGCGGGTTCCTGATGGGAGCTTGCAGCAGGTTTTGTGCCCCAGCGACGCCTCCATTGATGCGCTGGCGTTCAGCGCAGACGGCAAATTCCTGGCCAGCACGCATGGGGTTGGCGACCATGCCATAAGAATTTGGAGCCGTGATGACGAGGGCTGCTGGCAGTTGCGTCATACTCTGCTTGGACACAGCCACATTATATGGTCTGTGGCCTTTGGCCCGCCTGTGGAAAAGTACGTAACCAGCGGAGTGGGCGGACGGCCGCAGCTGCTTGTAAGCGGCAGCAGCGACCAGACCGTCCGGGTGTGGGATGTGGCGACGGGGCGCCTGCTCTATACACGTTGCGGCCAGCCCCGAGCCTTAAGCGCCGTTGCCATTCGGCCTGTTTCAAGCACGCCCGCCTCGCTCATTAAAGGTGGCGACACACTAAGCGATCAGGAGTGGCTGCTGGCCGCAGTGGGCTACGATCGCATGGCTCATTTGTGGAAAGGTAGCGAAGTCAGGGCAATGATGCCCTCTCATGCCCTGGACGGCGCGAAAAAGGCCCTGTATTCGGTAGCGATCAGCCCGGATAGCCACATCATTGCTGCGGCCGGGCACGACAAGTTAATCTATTTATGGGACGTGGTTAGCGGCCAGCTTCTAAATACCTTACAGGGCCATACAAACAGCATTTATCGTGTTGCCTTTCATCCTCAGGGCAAGCTGCTTGCCAGCGGCAGTACCGATGGCTCGGTGCGCCTCTGGCAGGTGCCCAGCCTTCGCGCTAACCAAGGAATGACCAGTGGCGACAAGCCGGACCAGCCGGTTGCCGTCCTGGAAGGCAATGCTCAGGCCGTTTATGATATTGCCTTTAGTCTAGACGGCACTTATTTAGCGGCCGTTGGCAGTGGGCTCTCGTTGCGCTTGTGGCACGCAAACCAGGGCCAGTGGCCCAAACTGCCCGTTAGGACAGTGGGGCAAAGCGGCGAGAACAATCATTATGCTGTTGCCTTTAGCCCAGACGGCGACACTGTGGCAATCGGAACCAATCGTCAGATTCATTTGCTGAATTTACATAATGATGAGCTGACACAGACGCTGCGCCAGCATAAGGCAAGCATCTTTTCGCTTGCCTTTAGCCCAGATGGCAAAACCTTAGCCAGTGGTAGTCCAGACTGCACCATTTGTCTGTGGAACGCGGCCAATGGCACTTTGCGCGCGACGCTGCGGGGACATGAGGACACAGTCTACTCGGTCACCTTTACGCCTGACGGTGCCGTTGTGGTAAGCGGCAGCTTTGATGGCACAATAAAGTTTTGGGATGCCAAAACGGGCGAATGCACTTTTACATTAACGGTTGATGGCCCGTATGCGGGCATGAACATTAAAGGATTACGTGGAATTAATGAGGCCCAGAAGGCCACATTCGAGGCTTTGGGGGCGATACAAACTTAAGCTGATAAAATAGGTGGGTTGTTTAAATTTAAGTATAGTAAGACTGGGAGAAGATTTATGAAGATTGTTGTTACGGGGGTAGCTGGATTTATTGGTTCCCACCTGTCTGAAGCGTTAGCCCGCCAGGGACACAGCGTTACTGGCATCGATTGCTTTACCGATTATTACTCAGCGCGTCTGAAGCAGGCGAATGCAGAAGATGTGGCGGCCGCTGGTGTGTCGCTGCACCGCCTGGATTTAGCAGACGAGCGTGATGCAGAGAAAGTAGCGGGGGCGTTGCAGGGTGCGGAATTTGTGTTTCATCTGGCGGGGCAGCCTGGCATTTCCGCCAGCACGCCGCTGGCGGATTATGTGCGGAACAATATTGTAGCTACGGATAAGTTACTTTTAGCCTGCCAAAAGCAGCCTTCGCTGCGCTGCTTTGTGAACGTGTCCACTTCGTCAGTATACGGCCGTCACGCCTATGACCCCGAAGATGCTGCCCCAAAACCGACATCGTATTATGGCGTTACCAAACTTGCCGCCGAGCAGTTGGCCCTGGCTCTGCACCGCGAAAAAGGCTTCCCCGCCAGCTCAATACGCATCTTTTCTGTGTATGGACCCCGTGAGCGGCCGGAAAAACTGTATCCGAAGCTCATCCGCAGCATCCTCACCGACACGCCCTTCCCGTTGTACGAAGGCAGCAAAGAGCACTCGCGCAGCTTTAGCTTTGTGGGAGACATCATTGAGGGGTTCCTGGCCGTGCTGGAACGTCCAGAATCGGTACTTGGCGAGATCATTAACTTGGGCAGCGATGTGGAGATGACCACCGGGGAAGGCATTGCCCTGATTGAACAGATCATGGGCAAGAAAGCCAAATTCGACATGCGGCCAAAGCGCCCGGGCGACCAGCTGCACACCTGCGCTAATATCGCTAAGGCACGCCAGCTGCTAAACTACACGCCACACACGCAGCTGGAAGACGGGCTCAAGGCTGAGGTAGATTGGTACGTGAACCGCATTTACGCCAATGGCTTACACAACGGGTAAAACGGCCGTTTACTATCGCTACCTGCAACAAATCCACCACGCCTTGCGTACAATCAGCATATGACAACTCAGGTGACGGCCAATGAAAACCAACTGAAGAAACTGTCACCTTTTTCTTATGGAGGTACTCAAATGAGCGCAAAAGATAGTCGCTTAAGAAGACAAAATGGCATCATCGCCGGCGTATGTGGTGGTTTAGCTGCCTGGACCGGCATCGGCGTTTTTTGGTTCCGGCTGCTCTTCTTTATCCTGCTGCTGCCGGGTGGTGCGTCGGCTATTCCTTATTTTATTCTGTGGCTAGTGATGCCCAAAAAATAGGCCATTGAGTAATTGGGTAATTACTAAATTACCCAATTACTCCACAACTTCATTCATAATCTCTCCCAGCGTTTCCACCAAAAAATCTGCATTCTCATTTGTAAAGACCAGCGGTGGCTTAATTTTTAGCACGTTGTGCAGCGGGCCATCGGTGCTGATGAGGATGCCTTTATCGCGCATGCGGTTGGCGATGTAGGTGGCTTCTGCCGCGGCGGGCTCCAGCGTTTGCCGGTCGCGTACCAGCTCCGCGCCCAGGTACAGACCCAGCCCGCGCACGTCGCCGATGAGCGGAAATTGTGTTTGCAACTTGCGCAAACCAGCCAGCAGACGATTGCCAACGGTCCGGGCATTTTCTTGCAAACTTTCCTGCTCTAGCACGTCTAGAACCGCCAGGCCGATAGCGCACGATACCGGATTGCCGCCAAACGTGTTGAAATATTCCATGCCGTTAGCAAAAGATTCGGCAATTTCTGGCGTGGTGACTACGGCCGCCAGCGGATGGCCGTTACCGATGGGCTTTCCCAGCGTCACGATGTCTGGTACGACGCCCTGCGTTTCAAAGGCCCACATGTGGCTGCCCACGCGACCAAACCCCACCTGCACCTCGTCGGCAATGCAAACGCCCCCAGCCGCCCGCACCAGTGGGAACAGCGCCGGGAAAAATCCCCGGGTTGGCACAATTTGTCCACCACAGCCCAGCAGCGGCTCGCCAATGAACCCGGCAATGCCCTTACCCTGCGCCTGCAATTTCTGAATGATTTCCTGAGCGTGTTGGGCGTAACGACGGCCGTTTTCCACATCATCCCCTCGATACAATCCGCGATATGGGTCTGGCATCGGCAGCACGTGCACATGATCCGGTGCACCAGAGCCGCCCGGCCCGTCAAACTTGTAGGAACTGATGTCGATGAGCGCGGCCGTATTGCCGTGGTAAGCGCCGTCCAGCACCAGCAGGTCGCGCTGGCCCGTGTGGGTGCGGGCCAGACGCAGCGCCAGTTCGTTGGCCTCGCTGCCGCTGCACACAAAATAGCATACTGAGAGCGGCTCGGGCAGCGTCGCCGTGAGCCGGGCGGCGTACTCCACCAGATTGTCGTGCAGATAGCGGGTGTTGGTGTTGAGAACGGCCGTTTGCCGCTGCGCCGCCTCGACCACCCGGGGATGATTGTGCCCCACGTGCGGCACGTTGTTCACCGCGTCCAGATATGGCTGATTGTTTTCGTCGTATAAATACTGCCCTTGGCCGCGCACGATGTGCAGCGGTTTTTGGTAAGAAATGCTCAAAGACGGTCCCAAATGCTTTTGCCGCAATGACAGGATTTCTTCGCTGCTGCGGGTCGGCGGTGGGAAAAACTCATCGGGAATGTTCAGCAGCAGGTTTGGGTCCAGGCAGAGGCTGCGCCAAATGGCCCTCTGGCTGGGGGCAGCGACGCCGGGGGAGTCGGTGGCAGCGTCGGGCAGCAGCAGGTCACACAATATTTGCAAGTGGAGGTGTGGGGGCCAGTCGCCGTTGCTGGGGAAGTTGCCGATTTTGGCGAATTTTTGGCCCTGGGCGATGGGTTGGCCGATGGTAAGGCCGTTTAGCGAGGCTTCGTTAAGGTGGCCGTAGAGGGTGTAGAAAGTCAGACCGTTGTCCACATCATGCTGCAAGACGATGACGGGGCCGTAGTCGAGGCGGTCGGTGTTGTTGGCGAAGCTGTGTATTTTGCCGGGGAGGGGGGCGTGTACGGCCGTTCCCGCCGCCGCAAATAGATCTAGCCCAATGTGAATCGTACGCCACTCGTCCCGGTCGTTGCCGGGGACGCGGAAGGTGTCGGCCGTGTAAATCCGACGCGGCTCGTCGTAACGGCCGATGCCAACGCTGCTGCCTGCCTGGGCCATTTCGCCAAACAGCAGCTTAGTGAAGGCCTGGGTATTGTCGGGGTCCTGTAATTGTCCCAGCAGCAGGCTGCCGGGAGTGAGATCAAACACAGTGGGGGCCGCCTTATGCCAATCTGCATTGACAACCGGAGCAAAGCCACCGCTGTTTTCGCGTAGCCACTCTGAGACCTGGATGGAGTTAGCCACTGGTTCCCAGCCGCAGGCGTAACGGAAGGTGGCTTCCGCCAGCAGCGGGCTGATTTGCGCCAGCTTGGCTAAGGTTTCCCAGGCCGGTGCGGCCGAGATTTGCAAATAGGCGTTATCTGGTTCTTGCGTGCGCTGGTAGGCGCTCATCGTTACGCTGACGCAAAGGCGCATGGCAATGAGTGAGAAGAGCAAGGACACTTCTTCTTCGGTGAGCGGATGGGCGGCGTGGTAGCCCCGCACCACGTGGGCAGCAGCGGCCAGCGGATCTGGTTTGTGCAGCATTGCATAGGCCATGGCGATAGCTAATTCACAAATGGTGGCAGTGTACAGCGCGTCGCCAAAGTCGAAGATGCCGCTGATTGACTGATCCGTGGTCAGAATGTTGTAGTCGTTGGCGTCGTTGTGGATGACGCTGTGGCGCAGGTTGTTAAGCTGAGGCTGGGTGCGTTGCAGAAAATCGTCCAGAAAGCCTTGCACCATTTTGCGCTGGTCTTCGCCAGGGATAAATTCCGGGTAGTCGGTAATGAACCCGGCCAGCTTGAGGTCCCACTTAAGTTCGCGATGGGCGGCGGGATGCTCAAAATTAGCCAGGGCCGTATCGAGCTGGCCCAGCGTGCGTCCCAGGCTGTGCAGCAGCGCCGGGCTGTGTGGTTTGGTATGGGCCAGCAGCCTGCCGGGCAGATGGGTGATGAGGCGGATGGGGTAGCGAGTGCCGTCGGCAATGGATTGCCCGTTAACTGTCGAGATTAGGCGAGGAAGGAGATTGGAGACCGGGGATTGGAGATTGAGGTGCTGCATGAGGACGTTTTCCAGTTCTAGCACTTCCACTGACTCGGTGAGACCGGCGATTTTTAGGATGTATTGTGATCCATCGGCTGTAGTGAGGTGAAAGTTTTGGTCGCGCTCGCTGGGCAGTTCGCGGGCGACGGCGGTGAGGTTGTATTGATCGCGGGCAAGTTGAACAGCTTCTTCCCGGCTAAATGACGGCCGTAAAATAGTAACTTCTGGCATAAGAATACCCCTTTACTTAATTTGAAGGGGTATTGTAGCCAGCGTGGACAGTTGGGAACAACTTTGAGACAGTTAATCGGTGAGGAGGGCACGTTCTAGCCAGTCCAGGGCACGGCCGTCTCGCACCATTTTGGGGGTTACGCGGATGAGAAGCCAGCCGTAAAGTGCGGCTTCGTTGTACTTTTCGCAGTCGCCTTCAAAGCGTTCTGGATGGGCATGGCCTTTACTGCGCCCGGTTTTTGTTTGCATCCAGATACCGCCTTCGATCTCGCAGGCGACCAGCTGGGGCCGCCAACAAAAGTCAAAGCGCCACTGGCGATTGGCGTGGAAGCGGTATTCGGTTTTGGGCTCTGGTAGACCAGCGAGACGTATTTGCTGCAGCAGCACTTCGTTCCAGTTGACGGGTTTGCTGCTGCGTAAAATACGGGATTTCTTGCGTCGGTACTTCACCCTGGAATTATAGCACGGTTGTTCTATTAACCAACCGGTAATTCCTCTTTTTTGCGGTTTTCTTAGCCAGAATTTTCTGTGAATAGGACACGGATGAACGACGATAAACGCTGATTTTTGTTTGTAGCCGTGGATTCTTTCCGCGTAATGTGATCGCGGAAAGAATCCATAGCTACGGCCGTTTTATCACGGCTTATAACGAATTTCTTCACGGCTGGTCAGATCGAAGGGAAATTCGGGGAAGGTTTGCACAATAGTGGTGCCGTTTGTGGCATCGAGCGGTTCCAAAATGGCCGCAACAATGGGATTGTCAGTCCCCGTGGCCTGCCGGATCTGTTCCGGCGTGGCCGTGACAAAGTACCCTTCCTCGCCAGTGCGGGGAAGAAAGAGCTGGAACGATTGGAGCTTGGTGCGATCAAAGTCCCAGTCTGGATTGACTAAGAATAGCTGGAGACGGGCATCCGGCATGGACTGTTCTACGATGACTTGCAGGGTGACAACGGCCGTATGCCGCTCTTCTTGCACGACAGATTCAAGGTGAACAGGTTGCTCTGTTTCTTGAACTGGGCCCATCTCTTCCGCTGTACCGTTGTCTAAAGGCATGAAGCCATTGGGGTAGCTTATAAAATCAGCCTCAACCCATCCCATTTGGCCGTCGCTCGTTTCCACCGCTTGCCAGAGCAATCCCTCACTTTCCAGGCGCGGCTCATCAAGCAGCAGCACAATGCTGCCTTCATCCAGAATAGCTACGGGCTCCCCGGTTGGCGTCCGGCGTAAGGTCAAACCGTTGCCACTGGTGCCGCTGACCACGGCGTGTTGGTTCATCGCTTGAGCAGAAGGAAAGGTGATTTCCTCTGTGCTGGTCAGGTCGATGGCAAAATCGGTGATGGTAGGCATTGCCAGGATGTTTAACCGGTTGTTGCCGTTTTCATCAATACCTTTGTAACCCAACTGCAAGACCAGCACTGGTTGATCGGTGCCGCCACCATGGCGCATTTCCTCAACAGTGCTGGTGAATCTAATGCTGTAGGTGCCAGCCTTTTCGGCGAGAAGCACTGGCTCTTCCAGACCATCGAGGGGAATACGGCCGTCTCTAACCGTTTCCCAATCGGGCGATCCATACAAAGCATGCAGCTCCACTTCCTCGTCCGCTTCAAACTGGTAGCCAACCGTAACGTCCAGGATGATTGGATCGCTGGCCGAAGCGCGGGCGTGCTGAGTTGCGGCAATAAGCCAGACGTCGTTGGGTGCGCGCTGGATGACGGCCGTATCTTCAGCCACTTCAATTTCAGCCAGATAAACCCCTGCTGAATCCGAGGGCAGTCGCTGCCCGGTGGCGCTGTCGTAGAGGCCAGCGACAATGGAAAATGCATCGGAAGGCAATTCATCAGGCAGCCACAGCGTCAGGTTTGTATTGTGGCGCGTTCCGTTGACAAAGGTTGAGCTGGCTCCCAGTGATTGATCGGTTTGCGCTAGCAAATTGCCGCTTTGGTCTACCAAATGCACGAAGGCTGTGTAGTCTGCTGATGGCCTTGCGCTTATTTCCCAAGACAGATTCACTTGTACAGGTTGCCCAGGCACAAAGGTTTGTGGTGAGATAGAAAAGTCGAGCAGGTGGAAACCGTCGCCAAACGCTAAGGGGAATTGGGCAAGGACGCGCAGATTGTTTGCGGCCGTTTCCCCATTGTTTCCCAGTTGCGCCTGCAACCGCACGATTTCTGCTTCGATTTGCTGTAATGCTCCATTTAGCTGCTCTCTCTCTTCACCGGAAATTGTGGGCAGCAGCGCTTGCAGCTCAGTCCGATAAGTTTGCAGAATCGTGAGCTGGGTCTCGGTGGGAACGGCCGTTGGCAACAGGCTTGTGTCCATATTAACCAGCTCGCCATTGCTGGTAAGCGGCCATACTAACTTACTTTCATCCACCCAGCCCTGGCCCACATTGGGCACAGTGACGTATTGCCAGACAACGTTATCTTCAAACACGGCCAGCTGGTTGTTCATCAGGCCGCTTAAAGTAAGCTGCGTGTCGGGATTCAAAATGGCGTGCTCTTCGCCGCTGGGCGAAGCCAGCAGCGGAGTCTCCGCTGCTGTGCGGCCCTCTGGCAGAATGTAGGAGACGCCCAGACCGACGGGCAGCCGAATGAATTGATCATCGGCCAGATCGCGGCTGGTCATGATTTGATGGCTAACGCGCTCCAGGCGGCGCAGCAGCGTTTCGCCATCGTAGTCGGCGACTTCTACAACGGTGTGGCTGCTGCTGTCCAGCGTCACCAGCCGATATTGGCTGCCGGTAGTGCCGTCTTGATTGGGCGAATAGTCAATGCGGTAGGTGGTGAGGGAACGGCCATTGGCCGTCGTCTCTGTCTCAATCAAAGAAACCCCCCAGCCAAATGGCTCATATTCGCCACCCAGGCTGTTGACGCCCAGCGGCGGCTCAACCAGATAGTTTTCTACGCAGGCAGCTGCGGTACAGTTCCAATCGAGCCGCAGAACCGATTGCACCAGACCACCCCAGCCAATATCGTGTGCCAGGGCGTGGTAGATGTCGAAATATTGCAGGGCGACAGTTTCCATGCGTTCAACGCTGCTGTCGTAGGTGCTGTGCCATAGGAACTGCCCATCGCCTTGAGCAAATACGCGCTGTCTGCCCTGGGCATCCACAACTTCACCACGGAAAAAGGTGCCATCGAGCGACTGCCACGATTCGGCCGTCATCTCTGCCCAGCCGGGATCCTGATCGGCCCAGACGGGCAGTTCAAGGCGCAGCTGATCGTACACAATGAACTCATCGCGGCCAGGCACATCTACAGTGCCCATGTGGGCGCTGGCGGCGCCTGACTGCTGGCTTAGGCTGCTCCAGCTAAAGAAAACGATGAGTGCCAGAACGCTAAGGGCGACGGCCGTTCCCGCCCATTGCCGCAAATTTCCCCAGGAGAAACGAGACTGTTCGTAATGGTTCAACAGTTGGCCGCGCAGTTCAGCTTTGAAAGCGGGGGGGATAGACGGCCGTTCCGCCTCTTGCTTCAGTTCATCTATTAAATTATCAAATTGATCAAGATTTTTGTTACGAGACATGTGGATTTACCTCTCTCGTTGGCGTGGGCACCTCTTGCTCCAGCTCGGCGCGCAGCCGGGCCAAAGCACGATGCAGGCGCACGTACACATTGTCGGTGGAACAGGCCAGGATGTCGGCAACATCTTCACTGGAGAGCTCTTCCAGGTAGCGCAAGACGATGATGTCGCGGTCTTTGGGGCGCAGGCGGGCCAGGGCTCGGTGGATGGTCTGGTTAGTTTGGCGGGTCTGCACGGCCGTTTCCGTACTGCGCAGCTCCGTGCTGCCAAACCAGTCACGCGGGGAAAGCCACTTTTGCCGCCGTAGTCGGGAGATGGCTTCATTGCGGGCAATGCGGTAAAGCCAGGCAACAAAATGTTCGCCCTGCCAGCCGTTCTGCTGGATATGCTGTAATGCCTTCTCGAAGGTAACGGCCGTTACATCCTGCGCTGCGGCGTCATCCTGCATGAGCCGGGCTGTGTAGCTAAAAATGCGCTCCACGTGCCGGTCATACAGTGCGCCAAACGCCGCCGGGTCCTGCCGGGCCTGTTCAACAAGCTGTTGTTCGTTATCAAGCATAAAAACCTCGGTTTTGGTTGCAGGTGAGAAGCTGCAAATTGCAGGTGAAAACGATACTTACCACTTGCAACCTGCCACCTCTCACCTATTTCTGCCTGTATAACGCTTGAGAGAGAAAAATCTTTCAACTTTCATTGGTTGATGGTCTAACTTTACAGGTAATAACGGCCGTTTGCCACAAACCGTATGGGATGCTTGAATCGAAAAAAACGGCAGCTTCACGCATCAAATTCCACGCTTCATCGCTAAATTTTTCATGGGTAATGCCCGCCTGACCGTGCCATTTGGCGGTTTAGGTATATACTCCATACTTTGCTATGCGTATATTGTTTGTGATTTTATTGACTCTGAGTTTGTGTCTGGCGGCTTGCCAGCCTGATGTTGAAGATGAAGGCATTCCGCAGGGAACGGCCGTACCCACGCACACGCCGCAGATCGGTGTTTCTTTTGTTACCAGGGCAGCACCCACAACGGCCGTTATTCAAACAACACCTACGCCTTTACCCACACCAACCGTTACGCCGACGGCCACCCCCGTTATCTACCAGATTGAAGCTGGCGACACGATTCTGGGCATTGCCCTTCAGCGGGGTACGACAGTTGATGAGATCCTGGCGCTGAATCCAGGCATTGTGCCGGAGAATTTGCAAATTGGGCAGCCTGTGGTCTTGCCGCCGCCACCAACGGCCAGCGCCCTACTGGTGCAGGGTACATCGGTGCCTGTGCAAATAGCCGTTACCAAAATTCATGCCTACCGAACGCCAGTGGGCAGCCTGTGGCTGCTGGGCGAGGTGACCAACGAGGGCGAGACGGCCGTTGAAAACGTGCAGGTAGAAATTGGGCTGCTGACGGCAGACGGCCAGATTATAGGCAACGCCACTGCCTGGGCTGCCACAGCTATTATCTTGCCGGGAGAGCGCGGCCCGTTTGGCGTACTCATCAATGAGCCCCCAGATGAATTTGAGGCGGGCGATTTTGCCCAGCCTAGCGTGGCTGTGGTGGGCGGGCAGGCGGTCGTTGAGCTGGGAACGCGCACGCTCGATGTGGTGGTTTTGGAATCGGAGCTAGTCTTAAACGAGGACAGCGTACTGTTGGAAGGCACAATCTTTAACGGTGGAGAGACGATTGTCAGCCAGGTGCAGCTCATTGCCACATTTTATGATGCGCAAGGGAACGTAACGGGGTTCCAGCAGCAGGTGGTGGCGGACGAAATGGGGGTGGGCGAGGAACGGCCGTTCCAGCTTGAAGCAGCCCCCCCCGGCGGCGAAACTGTGACCTACACGCTCCACGCCGAAGCCCAAACGACGAACAATTGACGATTAGCCATTTACAATTAACCATTAACCATTATCATTGCTTGCCATGTTTCGTTATCAATTAATTCGTGCTGCCATGCACATTACACGCACAATCTTACTGACTCGTCTAGAGGTTATCGGCCGGGAAAATATCCCCGCCAGCGGACCTTATATTGTCACTTTAAACCATACCAGCGTAGCCGATACCCCGCTGCTTCTTCTAGGATTCCCGTTGGTAGAGTGGGCTTTTTTCGCCGGGGAAAAGTGGCGTCATCACCCCATTTACGGGCCGATCATGGCCTGGCTCGGAGCAATCTACATTAACCGCGGCGAGGTAGACCGGCAGGGTCTACGCGACGCGATGGCAGCCATTGAGCGTGGCGTGATATTTGGCCTGGCTCCCGAAGGCAGCCGCAGCAAAAGCGGCCAAATGCAAGAGGCCAAAGTAGGCGCAGCTTATCTGGCCAGCCGCGCCAATGTGCCCATATTGCCGGTGGGATTTGAAAATAATGATCGGTTGTTTGCTAATTTCAAGCGACTGCGCCCCACAAAAGTGACGTTAAGGATCGGGGAACCTTACACCTTGCCACAAATTGGTAGGCGGGCTAAAGGGAAGGATTTGGCCGCATACACGCACCTGATCATGGTAAAAATTGCTGCGCTGCTGCCGCCGCGCTACTGGGGCATTTATGCTGACAGCCCGGCTCTTGCTGCCATCCTGGCCGGGGAGGATCCGTGGCCAGGATGCGAAGCGGCCGTTTTATCTGATTCGTGAAACGTAACTGTCTGTAGTTTAGGCATGTGTTACGTTCACAACGCAATTTTAGGGAATATAGCCTACCTCGTAATAATCAAGAATTCTCGTTCCTGGAATTCAAAATCGTCTCGCCGAATGTCAGCTATGGCGCACTTTTCTCTCGATTCAATCGTTTCACCTTCATCACCTGACCAACAACCATACAATTCAATTTCTTCTTCGTCTGACTCTACAAGTTGTTCAAGGTAATCTGCTAGTGCATTGTGATCTTCGACGGAAGCAATAAAGTCTTCACTGTTAGAATCAAACCAACAAGATGGTTGGGCACGAAAGCCACAACCGCAACCGTGACTTGAGCCAACGTAATGAACATAGGGTTTGCTAAACTGCTCTCGAATTATTTGTTGCTTTTCACTCAATTCCGCCACGTTGAAAGCAGGATTTGCTAGATCGAACTCGATCAGGGGAATGTCCTTGTCAGTGCCAACAAAGTAAATCATACACATTGTAGCCTCAGGCTCCTTTTAACACGGTTCTGTTTAATTCCGAAATTTGCCGTCTACCATACGTTATTAATTTTCCAAAAGCGTGGCGAACGCGTCTTCAAAAAGCTGGGCTTCCACATAGCCAGGCCATTCCTCTACTACTTCGCCATCGGCACCAACCAGCACAAAATATGGCTGGTAGCGAAAGCCGTACTGCTGCTTCGCCGCAGCCGAGTCAGGATCGTCAATATTAATTTTCACAAATTCAATTTCGCTGCCGTACTCATCTTCTAGCCCATTCACGATGGGCTGCATCGCCTGGCAGGTCGTTCACCAGGTAGCATAAAATTCGATGAGCTGCGGCTTGGCGGCTGCGGTTTGTGCCTCGGTTGCGTTTTCTGGCTGGCTGGGAACGGCCGTTTCAGGTTCACTACCCCCACAGCCTATTGCCAGAAGCAGCAGTAAAATCGCGCCAATTGCATAAACATACTTTCGCATTTTACTCTCCTTGCTTCGGTAAAAAGTAGCAAATCAAAAGCTCTCCACTTTTTCCTTTTCACTGATTACTAAAAAAACGCCCGCCTCTAATTCAAACCCGTTGGCCCCGCACCCGCCTCCAGGTGGCACTGCACACAGGCGGGTAGCACAACGGCCGTTTCATCCAAGAAATATTCAAATTCCAGGCCGGGCACGTGGGCGCGGTGACAGTCCAGGCAGGTAAGAATGGTCTCTTCAGGCACCAACAGCGCCGGGCTGCCGGCCTGTCCTGGCCAGCCCTCAGGGAAGTTTAACCGCTCGGTTTGGTTATAGCCAAGCTGGGCCTGGGGCAGCTTGTTGTGGAAATGATTTTCAAAGCCAACCAGCGTCAGGGCATCCTGGTGGCAGTTCAGGCAGCCATCGTTCAAGATGTCCGGCGTGCGGCTGTAGCGCTCAGGACCCTGCCAGTTGCTTTCATGTGGCTCTGGTGCGGGGATGTTACCTTTTTCAATCACGTTATTTGGATTACCCAGGTAGTGAACGGCCGTATCCCTGGCTGCCAGCCATAAAATTTGCGCACGCTGGCCCACACTTTGGTCGCCCCGGTGGCAGTCTACGCAGCGAAATTGATATCCTTCGACCTCATAATGGAAGCTGGCGAGGTCGATTGCAGCGGTATTTACCGTTCCATGCGCTCGCTCAAAATAGGCAACTTCTGGTGCCCGGTGGCAGCTTGTGCAGAATTCATCCCGTTCTTCTAGCTCCGACGCCACCGTGACGGACATGACAAACAACACAAGGCCAGCGCCCAAGGAGGCTAACAGCCATTGCTTTTTGCTGAGGCGTTTCCAAATCACCATGCCCACTACTCCACAACAATAACAATGTTGTGAATTTTGTCGGTGCCATCGGGAAAGGCTCCTTCGAGGATGCCCCGCGCCCGTTCCGTCTGAACAAAGCCCGTTTCATCGGCCGCGCGAACGAGCAGCGTGTAGGTTCCGGCCGTGGGCGGCGTCCAGGGCAGGTAGAACTGTGTCCAGACCTCATCGCTAGGCCCGCGCACCAGCTCCTCAACAGCGTGCCAGTGCAGATCGCCGTCTAGAGCCTCAATGCCGATGTTTACCTGGGTGACGTGCCGGTCACCGGCGTAGGCTACGCCAAAGATTTCTAGCGGAGCAAGCGGCACTTTTTGGATGTGCGTGGGCATCATGATTTGAGAATTGGTTTTGACTTTGGCCACGTTGGACCAGCCCTGTGCTTCCCAGGTTCCCAAGTGTAGTTCGTCGGCAATAAATTCAACGCGCGTGATCCATTTCGGCATCTTTTGCCCATACAGCCCCGGCATAAAGAGGCGCAGCGGGTAGCCATGTTCCGGGGGCAGCAGTTCGCCATTCATCTGGTAGGCTAGCATGGTGCCTGGCTGGTTGATCCAATCTAGCGTAACGGAAGTCTCGTAATTGTCGGCGGCCTCGAATCTGGCCCGCACGGCCGTATCTAATACGCCAGCTTCATGCAGCAGCGGGGCCAGCAGCGTGCCGCCCCACACGGCATTTCCAATCTGGTTGCCGCCTACGGCATTGCCAATGCATTCCAGGGTGCGCATCTGCTCCAGAAACGGCCGTGCGGCCACATCATCAAAGCTGAGCGTAAGTGGCTGTGCCACCAGGCCATCAATGGTTAGCAGCCAATCGGCCAGGTTAACCGTGGGGGTGCCGTTGGTTTCCATGACATAGAATTCATCATTTGGCGTGAGGATGAGGTCGCGGCTGGGCGCTGGCAAGGTGGCCAGCGGAGTGGGTGAGGCCGCCACTGTTGGTGCTGGCGAGGTTGGTGTTGCTTCCTCTTTTGTCCGGCAGCTTACCAACAAGAAGACGGCCGTGCCTGAAGCCATCTGAAAAAATTGTCGCCGGGAAAGTTGGTTTGCTTTACGCATGGTTAATCGTGAATACAGTGGGCAAGCCACAATGGGAGCCGCATAATAAGTTCTTGCTTAGGATAATACTACCGCGTGACCGTTGGATTACTAAATTCTTACAAAACAATTAACCTCCTGTAGAATAAGAGTGCCTGTAACAGTGCTGTAACATTTTTCCGCTAGAAACCAGGCAGGAGTAAACAGTATGACACTTAATCAATCGTTTAGCGATCAGGGCGACATTTTAGTGGTGGATGATGAGGCTTCTGTGGTGGAGGTTGTGGCGCTGTATTTGAAGCGAGAAGGCTACACGGTGCGCGTGGCCCGAGACGGCCGTTCTGCTTTGGATGCCATCCGCGAAAGGCTGCCCGCCCTGGTTGTGCTTGATCTCATGTTGCCAGAAGTCGATGGGCTGGAAATTGTGCGGCGTTTGCGGGATGGTGCCGCGATTGACGTGCCTGTTATTATGCTCACGGCCCGACGCCAGGAAACAGATCGCATCTATGGGTTGGAGTTAGGGGCGGATGATTACGTCACGAAGCCTTTTTCGCCCGCCGAGTTAGTGTCGCGCGTGAAGGCTGTTTTGCGGCGGGCCAGGGGCGCCAGTGGCATAGAGAAAGGTGAACGGCCGTTGCAGTACAAAGACCTTTCAATTGACCCCAAAACCCGCATCGTCAACGTGCGTGGCGATTCTATTGACCTCACGGCCACCGAATTTAACCTGCTTTGGTTCATGGTTAGCCATCCTCGACAGGTGTTTAAGCGAGACCAGCTGCTGGAGAATGTGTGGGGCTTTTCTGAATACGTCGATCCGAGCACCGTCACCGTCCATATTCGCCGCCTGCGCGAGAAAATAGAAGTTGATCCCAGCGATCCGGCCCATTTGCTAACCGTTTGGGGCGTAGGTTATAAATTTGATCCCGGGTAAATCTTATGGTTAAAAGCCTCACTCCCAACAAATACAGATACGCCGATTCGCTCAGCCGCTCTCCGTGGCGAGTTTTTGCTGTGGGCGTTGTGGCCGCACTCACGCTGGCCGCTTTCTTGATGGTTGCGCTCATGAGGGCGCCATTTGAGGAAATTACCACGTTAATTTACTGGCTTAGCCTCTCTTCCTTGGGGTCGCTGGTGGTGGGGTATTTTCTCTATCGCAGCGGGCTGGCGCGCTCGCCATCGCTTACGCTCACGCTGGTGATGACCTATGCCTGGGCGGCAGTGGTGATTCTAGTTAATGTCTGGCTGATGTCTGTGCGGATGTTTTTTAATGACGAACATGATCTGATTCTAAGCGGTGTCCTCCTTGTTTTTGCCGCCATTATCGCCACCACTTTTGGCATTTTTGTGGCCGCCAGCGTCACGGATGGGCTGCGCCAGCTGGCACGCACCGCTCAGCAAATTGCTGAAGGAAATCTGAAGGCGCGCGTTTCTATTTCTGGGCGAGATGAGGTTGCCATGGTGGGCAATACTTTCAATGAGATGGCCGCCCAATTGCAGCAGGCAGCCCAGGAACGAGAAGAGCTGGAAAAGATGCGCAAGGACCTTATTGCCTGGACATCGCATGATTTGCGCACGCCGCTCACCAGCATTCGCGCTATGATTGAGGCACTGCATGATGGCGTGGTGGATGATCCGGCAATGGTGAAGCGTTATTATGGCACCATTCGCAGCGACATCATTGCGCTCAACAACATCATTGATGATTTGTTTGAGCTGGCTCAGCTAGACGCGGGCGGCCTTACCATGGATATGGCGCGCCACGCCCTGGGAGACCTGGTCTCAGATACGATAGAGATGTTTCAGGCGCTGGCCGAAGCGCAGGGCATTTCGCTTCAGGGCAAGGTAGCTGCCGATCTGGGCCTGGTGTGGATGTGTGCGCCAAAAATCGGGCGCGTGCTGGCTAACCTGGTGAATAACGCCTTGCGCTATACGCCTGCCGGGGGAACGGTGCAGGTTACGGCCGTACGCCAAAACAATGGCGTTCGCGTGCTGGTTCAGGATGACGGCCCTGGCTTTCATGAAGCTGATCTGGCGCGCGTCTTCGAGCAATTCTACCGGGGTGAACAGGCGCGCAGCCGGTCTTCTGGCAGTGGGGCTGGGCTGGGGCTGGCTATTGCCCGGGGCATTGTGCTGGCGCACAATGGTCACATCTGGGCTGAGAACGCACCTGACGGCGGGGCAATTGTGGGATTTTTCTTGCCTAATTGACATTTCTTAGACAATTCTCAGGCTTGTGTAACGCGGGTTACGTAAACGGCCGTTTCCTCATGCTACCATGCCCGCATCATGCACACCTTAACCGTATACATTGCCGACGATTGCTGGTCATGCGTTGAAACCAGACGCATTTTAGACGATGTTATGCCCTTATTCCCGAACACGCTGCTGAATTTGGTTAATACCGCCACGCAGCCGCTTCCGGAAAACGTCTTTGCCGTTCCAACCTACTTGCTGAACGACAAAGTTATCTCGCTAGGGAATCCCACCCGTGAGGCATTGCAAAAGTGGCTCACAACGCTTGCTGAAGATTAAGTGGGTAAGAACGGCCGTTTTCACGCCATCTGAAAGGGTAAGCAAACAAAGGTCTCAATTTATGCCACAAGCAAGTACCGTCAAAGTTGACTACCTGTCCAACATTCATGTTTTTCGCGATCTTACCCCGAATGAACTGGCCCAGATGGATCGCCAATTAACAATGTCTACCTGCCAGCCGGGCAAGATTTTTTATATGCCAGAGGACAGCGGAGAAGTGCTGTTTTTGCTGAAAAAAGGGCGGGTTCAGCTGTATCGTATTGCACCCAACGGCAAAAAACTGGTGATGGCCACTTTAGGCCCAGGCGCTATTTTTGGCGAAATGTCCCTGGTAGGCCAGGGCATGCACAATACCTTTGCCGAATCGGTTGACGAGTGTGTCTTGTGCGTAATGAGCCGCTCCGATGTGGAACGTCTGGTGCAGGAGAAGCCAGAGGTGGCCTTCCGTTTTGTAGAGGCTCTGGGCAAGCGCCTGACTCAACTTGAGGAGAGGCTGGAGGATATAGCCTTTAAAAGCATTCCCGCCCGGTTGGCCTCGCTGCTGCTAAAGCTAAACGAAGAACAGGGCGGGAAACAAACGGTGAATGGCTATACTCATCAAGATCTGAGCGAAATGCTGGGAACTTACCGTGAAACGGTGACGCAAACGCTCAATGATTTAAAAGCGGATGGGCTGATTAGCATCGCCCGCAAGCAGATTGTACTCCTCAATATGCCCGCGTTGCGAACCCTCGCAGACTCCTGAATAAAAAGCTGCCTGCCGTAAATTTACTGCTGCTTTACATTTCTTCACGATAGCTGAAGTTATGCCGTTTGCGCGCGTTTAGAACAGCGCGGCGAAGGATTTCATAGAGATTGTTGGGGTCCTGAATGTTGCGCAGCACAATTTCAGGATGATTGGGGTCGTGGCTGCGCACGGTGATGTCGCCAATTTTTAGCATGCGCTCACCGAACGTCTGGCTGTAGTCAACGTCCTGCACGCGTATCAACTCAACATTTTCGTGTGCCTTGCCCAGCAGGCCGGACGTAATTTTGATGCGTTCTGTTGTGATCGTGTAATTAAGCACCAAGGAAAGAAACGGCCGTCCTTGCCACAACAGCTCTTCGCCAAATTCATCTTCCTCCTCATCCTCTTCAACGCTGGCTTTTTGTTTGGAGTTAGACAGCATAGAAGCATCCAGCTCACTGTCGATTTCCATGAGAGCAGACTCAGTAACTAAATCGACAAACGCCTCTAATGTTGTTTTGTCCAAAGCAGATAAATCCATGTCGGCTTGAGCTACAGCTTGCCAGACACGAGCCTTGATTCGTGCGTGCGCTTCTTGAATCGTCATCGAAAGATCTCCCTAAATTTTTAATTTAATTTGATTCGTGCAGACGGTAAAATCAAACTTTTAGAAAAGCAATAGAATGTTTGAAGTTTACGCAGCTGCTAACAAAAAATTAACAAAATGGTTGTAGCATAGTCGCCGTCCGGTTGTCAAATAAGAGATCGGTCGTTACAATAAAATTTCGATCTACGACATTTTAAATTTGCTGGAAAAAAATAGATAAATGCCAACATATACTTATCGATGCAACAATTGTGAATACCAGTTTGATATTAAGCAGCGCATGGCGGACGAGCCGCTGAAAGATTGCCCAGAATGTAATAGTGACAATGCGTTGCGCAAAGTCTTGAACTCTGTGGGCATTGTGTTCAAGGGAAGCGGTTTTTACGTAACCGACACGCGGGGGACAAATGGTGCGGCCGCATCGACACCGTCATCAAATAACAAGGACGGAGAGAACGGCGCCAGTACCAAGTCTGAGCCTGCTGCTAAAGAAAATGGCAGTAAGACAGAAGCCACATCAAGCAAAGAGTCCTTGCCCAAGGAGAAAACAGAAAAAACGGCCGATACGAAAGCCTAAATCTGAAATCCACCCGTGGCGGGAATCACCTTCTGACTAAAATTATCCACATACTCTTGCAGCTTATCGTTTAATTGGCTCCAGGTTTTGCTCCTGAGGGCATCTTGCATCTTCTCTGTGGTGTTGGCAATGCCCGTGGCCAGCTTCTGCTCGCAATCACCATATTGTGTATACCACACCTGAATATCGGAAATCCCCAGCTTATTAAGGCCAGGGATAAATTCGTGGACCAGGAATTCGAAGTATTCAGATTCCGTTTCAGGACGGACGTCCCAGCGCATTAGTAATTTTGCCGACATCATGCCCCCTACAATTTAGGCGTAAGGATGACAGTTTCCGTTTCTTCTGGCAGATTTGTTAGGGAGATTTTCAAACTGTCCTCTTCGGTTGGGTCAGTAACGCCCATTTCTTTTAAGAAGCGATCAACTTCTTCTAGCTCTACCTTTAGGCCGGGCATTTGGTAATGCATGGGAACGACAATGTTAGGCTCCAGCATGGAAACCAGTTCCGAAGCCTGGGCGGCATTGAGGCTTTTTCCCCCGCCGACGGGCAGCAGCAGGATATTTACCTCTTCCAACGCTTCAATTTCATTTTGAGAGGGGACTTTGTCTAAATCGCCCAGATGCGCGACTTTAAGCCCATCGTAATCAAAAACAAAAATGATGTTGTTGTTGACGTGAGTGGCGCTCTTTGTCGTGATGCCGGTAATAAAGACATTCCCGATCTCATATTCACCGGGACCATCGAGGTTGTGTTGCATTCCGCTAACGGCCGCCGCATAATTGTGCCCCTGCGCATCATGACTAATAGTCACCACGTCTGCCTTGAGTTTAAGATTTGGCAGACCCAGGTTGCCGTTATATGGGTCAGTGACGACAGTGGCGTGTTTGCGTTCAGTTAGTCGAAAGCAGCTTAATCCATACCAGGTAAGTTCCATAAAAATGTTCTCCTTGCAAAACGTAATTATACCCGATATTTGTCTAAGCGGATAATGGTGCGACAGGAAAGAAGCGGGCAGTTTCGCGTTTTAGAAATGAACGGTGGGACGGTAGTCGAAGAACGGCCGTCTGCGTTTCGTTCCTTCAAATTACACCTTTCCAGCTGCCAGGCGGGCTACACGGATGCCCAAATTGATGACTGCAACGGTCCGCGCAATGCGTATCCATGGCGGCCCGGGTCGCAATTTTCGCTGCGGGCGCGATTTTCTCATGAAGCGGAGCAGTTAGTAGGTACGGCCGGGTTTGGCTTTTGGAACGCACCGTTTGGGGATCCCAGCAAGCCCGTGCCGGCGTTGCCCCAGGCCACCTGGTTTTTCTTTGGCTCGCCGCCCAATGATCTGCCCCTGGCCCAAAGTGGCCCGGGACGCGGCTGGTTTGCCTCTACGCTTGACGCCACCACCGGGCGGGCCATAGCGCTGGTTCCCCTGGCCCCCATTGTCTTGCTTCTCAACCAGTTTGGCACGCTGCGGCGCAGGATCTGGCCCTGGGTACAAAAACAGCTGCAAATTTCCTACCAGCCTATCCACGACAGCATGACGGCATGGCACGCCTATCAGCTGATTTGGCGCGAGACGGGCTGCGACTTTTTGATTGACGGCCGTCTCGTGCACCAGACGCCATTCAGCCCGCGCGGCCCGCTGGGGTTTGTTTGCTGGATTGATAATCAATATATGGTGGCGCGGGAAAACGGCCGTTTTCGCTGGGGCACACTTCCAGTCACTACCTCACAATTTTTGGAGGTAGAGGACCTGCAAATTGGAAAAATATGATGAACACAAAAGAATGTGAGGCGGCGAAAAAACCACAATTTCTTTGCGTTCTGGGTGACGCGATCAATCTGGGAGGGTGCGCTCTCTAGGCCAGGTGCGGCTAGCGTTCGTTTGCATCTTTTCACGGTATGCTTTTTCCAGGTCTATGCCTGCGTAGTTGGCCAGTTTAAGGGTGTAGGCCAGCAGGTCGGCCAGCTCGCCCCGCAGCCTGGGGCGATGGCGCTCCAGGGCAATTTGATGCGCTTCGGCGGTTGAACGGCCGTCACCAACCAGCTGTTTGGTCTCCCCCCAAATTTTGACCAACTCACTGGCAACTTCGCCCATCTCTTCCGTAAGCAAAATGTAGTTGAAAAAGAGATCGGGGTCGAACCCCTTGCTGTTATCCAACTGACGGTGAAAGCTTTGGTAGTCTGGTAAACGGCCGTTTTGCAGCAGCGTCAGCGGGGTGCTTACAGGCGGGCTGCCGGGCGCTTGTTTGACTAACGATTCGTTAATTAGATCGGCCACGTGTTCCAGATCGTCTGGCTGGGACAGATAATCCAGCTCATTGACGTTGATGGTGAGAACGGCCGTATCCTGCACGTTACTCAACCAGGCTTCGTAGGCAGCGGCCAGCTTGCGAATATACTCCGGGTCCATATCGCGCTCATAGGGCCGGTCGCGCAGAGCGATCCTTCGCATAATCACATCATGATCCGCTTGCAGGTAAACGATGAGGTCTGGTTTAGGGATTTTTTCCCCGAGAGCGGCGTGCACACGGCCGTACATTGCCAGCTCGTCGTCCTTCAAGTTGAGCCAGGCAAAAAGCTCATCCTTGGCAAAAGTGTAATCAGAGATAAGCATTCCCTGCTGCAGCGCCTTGGGAACTGCTTCATGCTGTTGATGATAGCGGCTCAGCAAAAAGAAAATCTGGGTTTGAAAGGCTAGCTGGGCCCGGTCCTTGTAAAACCCTGCGAGAAACGGATTTTCTTCAAACACCTCCAGCAAAACGCTGGCATTATCAAACTTGCCCTGCAGCAGCCGGGTCAACGTGGTTTTGCCCACGCCAATGACCCCTTCAATGGCGACGAACTTATGGTTCATGTCTTATCCCCCTCCGCTCCAAATCAGCCCGCAGCAGCAGCACCTGCTCTGGCTTATCGGCGTCCATGGCAATTTCCGCATGGGGATTGAGCATGATTTCAGTTGGTCGTTTGGTGATGCGTTCGGCCGCAGCTTCAATGTCTGCAATGCTGAGCTGGCGCAACAAAAACTTGAGCAAAAAGCGCAGGCCAATGATGCGCGCCAGCTGCCAGGCGTGTTTGCGAGCATTGGTAAGCGCCTCCCAAATTTCCTGGTTGCTGTCGGCTAAATCAGCCTGAAACAAAGACATGTCGCCTCCGGCAACCGGCGCATCCTTCAGCTTGACGTAGGTGCGATTTGAACGGGGGAAGCGGGCTTCCATGGTCGCTTTATCTACAAAGTTGTACACAATTCCTTTGTCAAACGGTTCGCATTTGTGAACGAAATCATCGACGATAGCCGGGGTAATGGTGGGAATATCGGCTGAACAGAGCAGCACTACCTTCGTATCGGGATATAGTTCGCGCATTTTAGCCAGACCTGCCAGGGCGTTTTTCAGGAGGCTGCCGTGGTCTGGCACATGCGTAACGGGCCCCTGAAAGCTCATACCTAAATCGCTGCCTAACCCGACTACAACAATTTCTCCGATGGTTTTTGCGCCCTGAAGAGCATCCATGACGCGCTCCAGCATGGTACGGCCGTTCATGTCCAGCAGCGCCTTGCTCTTGCCTTGCGTCAGTTCGTGCATAGGTTCATCAGGCTCAGGCAAGCCCCCAGCAATAACAATGCAGTTGATGGTTGTCACGCAGTTTCTATCTCCGTTAAATTATGAACCGTTGGCTTCAGGTTAAGTTGGGCAATCATTTCGTTGAGCTCGGCGTGGGTGAGCGGCCGGTTTTTGCCAGCTACGGCCGTCAGGGCCGCTTCCATCATGTTGGTGCCGAAGGAACGGCCGTCTAGCACCGGCGTGGTGGTGAGCACGTGCCTTACGCCTCGTTCCTTAAACATCTGCATATCTTTGGGGGTGGTTGTGTTGGTCACAATCACCTTGCCGCCCAGATCATCCGGCATGTGGCGCTTGATGTAGTGGCAATCGCCGCCAATGACCGAGGCCCAATCGTACCATTTGGTGAATTTGGGCACGATTTTGTCCTGCTTCTCACCGGTAGGGTAGAGCACGCTAATGGGCAGCTTGGTAGCCGGAGCCGCCAGCAGCCGGGCCACTCGCTTAAAGGTGCTAAAGTTGCGAATAGCGATGGGGATGCCCAGGGCAAACATCAGGTCACCATAAGCAATTTCATATCCTTGGGCCACAAAAGATTTGGTCATGCCATATCGGTCGATTGCCGCCGTAAGCAGAACGCGCCCTTGCGCATAAGCAGCGCCAAGTTCAGCCACAAGCGTTTGTGCCGACTGTAATTCAAGCGTGTTTTTCAGCCCGCTGCCGTCTACCACGGGAGTTTGCTTGACGCCCTGGATTAATTTGTGGGCGGCGGAAATATTCCACGTTTTGTCATCCATCTTTACCCACAAATCAATGCCGCCCACGCCAAGGGCATCCACTTTGCCATCTAGCTCTGTAAAAAGGGCCGTGGCTCTGGCGATGTCGCCGTCGGTGCCAAGCCGCTCGACGCTGACGAGCTGACCAAGCAGCTCAATTTCCACTTTTTTGTCTCGTTCGGAACTACCGAGGCTGATGCTTACGGCACGTTTCATCTTCTCTCCTGTGAAAATAATTAAACGTGGACGCGGAAAGCGCAGAGAAAAATCTGTGTTAATCTGCGCAATCTGCGGATTTTCCTTCATGGTGGTGTGCCCCACTCATGCAGAACCTCTCACAACAATACGTCGCCGATGTGCCTGACTTACCTCATCAGGAAGACCACTGTAATCTGCGTCCTATTGGTTTTCTTCATCTCGCTGGAATTTTACCGGATTATTGGCTGGTGGAAAATGGCAGGTAGAGCTTAAGGGGGAATTGTTGCAGGATTGGGGCGAGGGCGTCGATACGGCCGTAGCCATACACATGGTTGGGCACATCCGTTGGTCCATCGCCGCCGCAGCCCTGAGAAGTAGTGAGGGGAACGGCCGTGCTTTGCAAAATCGTCTCAATCTCATCCACATTCCCTGCCAAACTGGGATTGGCCGAAATGAGCAGAGCAACCAGCCCCGCTACGTGTGGTCCGGCCATGCTGGTGCCGGAATTAGACGCGTACGCACCGTTGCGCACGGTGGAGCGAATGCCCAGACCAGGGGCCGCAATATCTGGCTTCAAACCCCCGTCGAAGGTGGATGGCCCACGACTGCTGAACCCGGCAATGTTGTCGCTGCTGTCCGTGGCGCCCACGGTGAACGAGGCCGGGTAAGTGGAGGCTGGATTTTGTACCGTGTTACAGGCTGGGCCTGAATTGCCCGCTGAATGAACCGTGACGATGCCTGCGGCGCGCACGTTGTTGACCACTGCTTCCAGCGTGGCTGGGGCGCAGCCTTCGCTGGGTGGGCAGCCCCACGAGTTGTTGATGACGTGTGGGGCTTTGCTGGGATCGCCATCGGTCATGGGGTCGCCGCCCAGGGGGTAGGGGGCGACGAACCATTCGTAGCAATCTGTGTAGGTGGCGGGCGTGCCGTCGCCGTTGTCCATATTGCGGCAGCCGATCCACTGCGCCCCGGGGGCCACGCCGACGGCATTGGTCGCGGCATGGGGCCAGCCTTCGGCCGTTGGGGCCAAATTGTTGCCCACCATCGTGCCCATGGTGTGGGTGCCGTGGCTGCTGCCAAAATCGTCACATGGTTCCGGTGAATTGCCGGGGCAGGTTGCGTTATCCGCTGCAATGGCATCATGCCAGTTGTAGTTGTGGTCGGCGCTAATGCCGTTCCAGCCGCGATACTGGTTGATGAGTGCAGGGTGATCCCAATCGTAGCCGGTATCTTGCCCGCCAATGACCACGCCCTGCCCGGTAAACCCGGCGCTCCAGGCCAGGTCGGCCCGAATGAGGCTGATGTTCCACGCCACAGCGCTGCCAGCGCCCACGGCCGTTCTGCCAAAGTCGCTCTCAGGCAGAGGCGGCAAAACGTCCAGGGCTATCTGCGGATTGGCATGTAGGGCGGCTACGTCATCGCGCTGGGCAACGGCGGCAATGGTGTTCAGATCTGCGCGCACCCAGACCATGTTGATGATCCAGAACGGCCGTACTGCCTGCACTCCCATGGCCTCTAGCTGAGCCAAAAGCGGCGCCTGCGTTTGTTGGGCAACGGCCGTTAGCCGCTCATACACAAATCTGCCTTTTGCCGTCTTATCGGTAAATTCCGCTGCGGCAGACAGATCCGCCTGCACCGCCATTTGCACCAAAAATTCCGTTTGCGGCCCACTTGCTTCAGCAGGTTTTGCCTGAACGGCTTCCAGCAAAAACGGATCGACCTTGCGTTGCCACTCTGGCTCCGCCCCCGCCATTTGCACCAAAAACAGCAGCAAAAACGCCACCCCAAGCATCTTCACAAACCGAACAGCCCTACCATTAATCATTAACAATTTACAATTCACCATTCACAATTAATCACGTTCCCCAGTCCCGCAAATATCGAAAGTCATGCGTGATGGAGCGGTCGCTGATTTTGGGGATGATTGGCATGGTGCGTTTGTATTGGGAGCGCTGCACCATTTTTAATACCTGGTCGACGAACGGCCGTTCAAACCCTGCCGCCACCGCCTCATCCTGTGAATAGCGCTCATCCAGCATCAGATAAAGTAATTGATCCACTTTTTCATAAGTAAAGCCAAAATCGGATTCATCCGTCTGGCCCGGAACAAGGTCGGCTGAAGGCGCTTTGTCGATAATTACATCCGGTACGCCCAGAGCGCGAGAAAGCTGCCGCACCTGCGTCTTGTACAGATCGCCAATCGGGTTGATGGCCGATGCCAGATCGCCGTAGATCGTGCCGTAGCCCAGCATCAGCTCCGTTTTGTTGCTGGTGCCAATGACCAGCGCGTTCTCGGCCAGTGAGCGATCAAAAATAATGGTCATGCGGGCGCGGGCCATCACGTTGCCCTTGCGGTGGGCGTTCATGTCTGGCGAGGCATCGGCCAGGGCTTCTACCATGCCGGTGATATCCACCGTTTCGCTGCGAATGCCCAGGGCCTCGATCACCAGATCGGCGTGGGCCAGGCTTTCTGCGGAGGAAACTTGGTGGGGCAGGCGCAGCGCCAAAACGTTTTCTGGCCCCAGCGCTTTAGCCACCAGATAACAAGACAGCGCGGAATCAATCCCGCCAGACAGCCCCAGAACTGCCTTGTGGAAGCCTGCGTTGGTGATTTCGTTTTCCAGGAATTTAACCAGCACCAGTTCGGCAACTTTGGTGTCTATATGAAGATTTTTTTTGAACTTAGCGGAAACGGCCGTTGTTGTCATAGTTATTTTCTACACCTTGATGAAATAGGGTGAGAGGTAAAGGGGTTTGTTGTTGAGCGCCTGTAGTCGCTCTGGAGACAGGAATTTAGCCACTGACTCTGCAATTTCAAAAGGCTGGGGCGTGAGGTGGCGGGTCGATTTGGCAAAGAGGTTTACGACTGGAATATCGTGGGTGGCCGGATCTGGCAGGTTAGCCAGTTCGGCCATTTTATGGACTGCATCAGTGAAGTCGCCATGGCTATCTACCAGGCGGTGCTGCAAAGCCTGCCGCCCTGTCCAGACGCGCCCCAGGCAGATTTCATCCAGCTCATCGAAAGGCAAATCGCGTCCCTCAGCCACCACGCCCTTGAACTGGTTGTAAGAATGGACAATAAGATCTTGCCATGTTTCTCGTTCTTCTGGGGTAAGCGGCCGTGTATCGTTGTAAAAAGTGGCGCCGTGGCCGCGATCTAAGCTAATGCGGTTGATGCCTATTTTGTCGTAAAGGCCCTTTGTGTGTAGTCGGAACCCCACCACGCCAATGGAACCGGTGATCGTAAGCGATTGGCTCATAATGTGTCCGGCATAGGCGCTGACATAGTAGCCGCCCGAGGTTGCTGAACTGCCCATGTAGGCTAACACGGGCTTTTTCTGGCTTAGCCGCTGAATCTCGCGCCCAATCAGATCAGAGGCCAGGGCAGAGCCCCCGGGCGAATCGACGTGCAGAATAAGCCCGGCCATTTCTTCCAGCTTTTCTGCCTGTCGCAGCAGATAAGCCACCGTTTGTTCTCCGGCAAGCTGTCCGCCAATGATGGGAATTGGCAGCTCCACAGGCGGGCTTTGGCTGCTGCCCATATTGATGGCCCCTTCTATACTAATTACCCCAATGAATTGACGACTGCGGCGCCGCATTTTTTCCGTCAGGCGGGCTTCTGCTTTAGGCCAATCGATCAAGGTTGCCTGCGGCCGTTCTGCTGCTGGTTCACTTTCTACTTGTTGTTCTGGTGATTCCAGCTCAGGTGGCTTATCTGGCTCTTCTTCATCGGGCAATTCGGCCAAAAGGTAGGCCAGTTCATCCTGATACACCAGATCGTCAATGAGCCCGGCGGCCAGGGCATCTTCGGCTGAGAAGGGAGCCTGATTCATTAACTCTTGCAGCGCGGCCTGGGAAAGATTACGGCCGTCTGCCATGGCCGCTGTAATTTGGTCGTAGAGATCATCTAGCAGCCAATCGAGCTGTTCTTTTTCTTCGGGGGTGATGGTATTGTTGATTAACGCGTTTGCGGCCGTTTTATACGGCGAAATTTGCACGCCATCGACGCCAACCCCCAGTTTTTCCAGGGCCGTTTTCAAGTAGGCCACTTCGGAGTGCAGACCGTAGGCATCAAACTGGGCGGAGGGGGGAACGACGATGCGGTCTGCGACGGTAGCAAGATAATAATGACGTAAATCCAGGTGCGGTGTGTAAACAACGACGCTTTTACCCGCCGCCTTGACCCTTTCCAGGGAGCGCCGGATGTTTTGCATGGTGGCGGCGCTGGCATTTAATCCGTTACAAACGAGCAGCAAACCGCGCACGTTGTCGGCGTCGATGACGCGGGTGAGGCGGAAGTTAAGCTCTTCCAGGCTGAGCGGCGGGTCCGGCAAGGGCAGCTGCCGCTCAATGAAGCTGCGCGGTGGTTCTGATCGTTCTGGCATGCTGCCACCGAGGCTCAGCACCACAAAATCCATTTCGGCACGTCTCAGACGGCGCAGGCCATTGCGTAGGGAAACGGCCGTTTGCCGCCAGCCGTTGCCCAAATCCTGCCAGAGCTGTTTAAGCTCGGCGCTCAGATCTGCAAAAAAATCACTATTGTTATCCGAATTGCTCATGAACTGCCTCGTCTATTGATTGCAGGGCAAATGATAACGGATAAGCGATAACGTTACAATTTTATATTGACGCGAAAAATTTGGCGTGTTATACTCCGCGACCGGGTTGCAAAACCCCCTCCACAGCCTGGAGGGATGGCAGAGTGGACGATTGCGACGGTCTTGAAAACCGTAGTAGGCAACAGCCTACCGAGGGTTCGAATCCCTCTCCCTCCGCCTAACTGTTACCAACAGAATGTAGATTTTTTTGGCAGCCAAGCTGGCTATTCGGGGAGGTGCCAGAGTGGTCGATTGGGGCCGCCTGCTAAGCGGTTAACGGTGTAAAAGCCGTTCAAGGGTTCGAATCCCTTCCTCCCCGCCTTACTCCGTAATCAGTTGGTCAGTGATCGCTAAGCAGTTGCTGGCCCGCTGACGGAAACAGTAAAATAGTAATATGCGCCCTTAGCTCAGTGGATTAGAGCGTCTGGCTACGAACCAGAAGGTCGGGAGTTCGAGTCTCTCAGGGCGTACAGTCGTAAGCTCCATACCAAACGGTATGGAGCTTTGCTTTTTAGGGATATTTGCTCTGATCGGCAAAAAGAGCTTCTAGGTCATTGCCTCAATCAAGGCCAATTCTCCACCAATGAATAGAGCGCGCCGGTGTTGCGGATGCCACCTATTTCTGTCGAGCCGCCAATGATGTATAATTTTGTGCCAATAGCAGCCAGTGCCAAACCGTGCATACGTGTTGGCAGAGTAAATGGCGCAACTTCCCAGCGCCGCGTTTCGGGATCATAGACTTCTAGCGTGAAAATTAATGTTTGGGGAGAGAATAATTCTCCACCAGCCACAACGATTTTGCCATCGATGATCGCGGCGCCAAAGCCACTCCGAGGGAAGCGCATTCCCTGGCTGGGCCGCCAGCTATTGTCCTCAGGATCATAAATCTCGACCGAAGTCATGCCGCCGTCCCAGCGACCACCCAAGGCGTAAATTTCTCCGTCCAGCACGACCGCCTGATTGTGTTCTCTGGGTCGGCGCAGGTCGGCCATTGCTGTCCAGGTGTTTGTGGGGGGATGGTAGCGAAGTAAAGCATTTGTGCTGCTGGCTGTCATACCACCGACGTAGTAAATGTACTCTCCGAGGGTAACGGCCGTTCCCGCGTGGCGAACTTCCGGCAGGAGACCCACTTCCTGCCAGCTATCTGTAGCAAATTCATAGCGCAAGGCAGCGGTTACGGCTGGGTTTCCGGCGTCAAGTTTGCGCGAGAAAACGTAAATGTCTCCGGCGTAAGCGGCGATGCCGTAATGGTCAGTGGGAAACGGCAGGTCGGCCAGCCGCTCCCACCGATCTTGCTCAGGATCGTACACTTGAAACACCCGTTGACTCTCCAGAGTGGAGTCTAAGGTAGCTCCGCCAGCAATGTAGATACGGCCGTCTAGCACAAGCGCCGGCATTTCCGATTGGGCGGACAACATGCTGCTTAATCGCTGCCAGGTGGCTGGCGTTGGCGTAGGTGCTGGAGTGTCAGGAGGGGAGGTCGTTGTTGAAGCAGCAGAGATTGCCGTTGTGGTTGGGAGAAGGAGTGTCGCAGTGAAGGTAGCTTCAGGAGTAGGAGTCGCTGAAGGTTGGGGCGCGATTGTTGTGGCTGGTGCTGCTGAAGGCGACAGGGTTGATGGTAAGCTGGTGGAATTTGACTGACACCCAAACTGAGACAACAATCCAAGCAACAAAAGCCCGGCCACAAGCTTTACCGAAGTATGAATGCGGGAGGATTTCATAATGCGCCTAACCTTTTGCGTATGGGTAGCAGGCTTTTACTACTTTGATTAGACGCAGGATGTCCCTTAGTTTTGCATTTGTTGAAACGCTTAATCTGTTGCGGAATAGAAATAGGAACGGCCGTATCCCACAAAAGGCACGGCAATTTCTCCCAATTACAAATTACTCAATTACCCTCTCTGCCTCACCAGCGCCTCCAACCGATCCACATAGTCCGCCAGGACGCCAAACGTGGTCTCCACCGGCTCTGGCGAGGTCATATCGACCCCGGCGATGTGAAGCGCGTCCAGAGGGAAGACGGAACCGCCCGCCTTCAGGAAGTCCAGGTAGCTGCTGGCTGCGCCGTTGCTGTCTGACAGTATCTTCTGCGCTAGCGCGTGGGCGGCAGAGATGCCCGTGGCATATTGGTAGACGTAGAAGTTGGAGTACAAATGCGTGTGGAACTGCGCCCAGGTAATGCCTACCCGCTCCCGATCTACCTCGACCTCATCGCCAAAGCCTTCGCTGAACAGGTCAGCTAGCAAATCGATCAGGCTGTCGGCATTGAGCGCCTGGCCGCGCTCGACGCGCTGGTGTATTTCTAGCTCAAAACGAGCTAGCGTGGGCATGATGAAGAAGTAGCGGTGGAAGTTGGACATGGCTTCTTCAATGACGGCAATTTGAAATTCGGGATCACTGTTGTTTTCCAACAGGTGGGCGCGCACCAAGGCCTGGTTGAAGTTAGAGGCTACTTCAGCCACAAACAGGCCGTAGCGACTGTAGGTCATGTTATGCTGCGTTTGCCACGTCAGGTAAGAGTGCATGGAGTGGCCCAGCTCGTGCGCCAGGGTGCTCAGGCCAAACAGATCATCAGTGTAGCTCATCATGATGAAGGGGTGGGTGCCTTTTACGCCGGAGGAGAAGGCGCCCATACGTTTGCCCTTGTTGGGGTAGACATCGACCCAGCGATTTTCTAGCGCGCCGCTGCGCAGGGTGGATGCGTATTCTTGCCCTAGCGGCAACATTCCGGTGGCTATCCACTCAACGGCCGTTTCATACGGCACTTTTGGCGGGTCCAGCGACAGGGGCGCTTTCACGTCATATGGATATAGCGTATCATAGCCCAATGCCCGGCGGCGGATGTTCCAGTAGCGGTGCCAGGTGGGCAGGTTGGCTTTATAGGTGTCGATCAGGTTGTGAAAAACTTCTGTAGGGATAAAGTTGCTGGAGAGCGCAGCCTCAAGCGAATTCTCGTAGCCGCGCACGCGCATGGTAAAGACGTTTTGCTTGACGCCAGCGGCGAGGGCATTGGCCATGGTGTTTTTAAAGGCCAGGTGGGCATCGGCGTAATTTTCCCAGGCGGTACGGCGCACTTCGCGGTCGGTGTGAGTAGTGAGCCCCCCGATGGTCCCCTGAGTAACATCGTGCGTCTGTCCATCGCTGCCCACGGCTGGCTCAATGATGAGATCGGCGTTGGCCAGCACGCCGTGCGTGGCGGCAGCGGTGCCAAAGGCGTCTCGCACCAGCCCCAGCACCTGCTCCACCTCGGCTGAACAGACGTGCTGCTGCTGCTTTTCCAGCCGGTCCACAAAGTGAGCATAGTCGGCCAGCCGCTCGTCTTGCGTTAGCCAGTGGCGCAGCGTGTCAAAACCAATGGCGAGCATTTCTGGCTGGGCAAAGGCGGTGGCGGCAATGGCCATGCCAAACAGGCCGCGTGCCCGATCGTTGCGTGCGGCCGTTTCCTGATTGGTGGTGTCTACGCTGTAGGTGAGGCCGGCATAAACAAAGATTCTGCTAACGGCCGTTAGCAGCGCATCTGCCGCTTCCAAATAATCGGCCAGCACAGTCGGGCCCTCGTCCAGCCTGCCTTTGTATTGGCTGATTTCCTGAAGCTGGCTTTGGAGTTGGGTAACGGCCGTTTCCCATTCTTCTGGCTCAGCAAAAATGGATTCGACATCCCATTTATACTGTTGGGGAATCTCTTCACGTTTCCGGGCAACGGTGGCCATAGATTTTTCTCCTTGCGGTCAAATTTTGAAGGAGACCAGCGACTGGGGAGTTAGAGTTTAATTCTCTCTGGTCTCCAGTCTCCAATCTGTTTGCTTTTCTATTGAAACACGAATCAAGGAAAATGGCGACTGCAAATTCTGGACTGCCTCAGGTATAATCCAATCACCAAACTGTTGGAGAAGCGTTTACGTCATGAAGCCATCTTTTTTCCAGTTATTTAAGCAGCGTTTTCAGGCCCTGGTGCGGCTGGAGCGGCTGGGGGTTCCAGAGGCGAAGATCCGCCAGGCGCTGCACAAAACGCAGATGGACGGATTGCCGTTTATCTACTTTAGCTTTGGCGTCATGTTTTTTGTATATGCCCTCATTCAATATTATTTGCTAAATGAAGCGGGGCGGTTGCTGATGGTGCAGGTGGCTGTGGGCAGCGGCGTTTTTTTGCTGGCCGGTTTTGTGGTGCTGCTGCAAGGGCGGGTGCCTGCCAAATATGCTGAACGAGGAACGGCCGTTGTAGCCGCCGTCATCCTGTTTACCATCCTGCTTCGCTTTTATTTGAATCCCATCCCGAATCAGTCGGCCAATTTGGCCCTCTTTTTATTTGGTGCTGGTGTCATGTTTACCTCCTTGCACTGGTACGTCGTTATGCAGGCTATATGCTGGGTAGCCTGGGGTATCATTTTTTGGCTGCATCCCAATCAGCCGGAATGGCAATATTTTGGCGTTATGATCTTTGTGGCGACATTCACCGGCCTGGTTGCATATTGGGTACGAATGCACGCTCTGGAAAAAGCAGAGATTTTTCGCTTCGTCGAGCAGCGTCAGCGCAAAGAGCTGGTGCAGCGCACGGTGCAGCAGCAAACCAGCTATGGCGTTGGCCAGCGCATCACGTCCATCCTGGAGCTAGCTTCGTTGCTAGACCAAATAGCAACGCTTATCTGGCAAAAGTATGATGTTTACTATGTGGGGGTCTTTTTGCCAAACAAGAACCAGCTGGCAATCGAGGCCGTGGCGGAAGCCGGGCAAGGCGTGCCGGAAGGGGGATTACGGCTAAAAGCTGGCCTGAAAGGGCTGGTTGGTTGGGTGATGGCTAACGGACGGCCGTTGTGCATTGATGACATCACCCGTGATTTTCGCTACAAGGCGGATGAAAAAGCGCCAAACGCCAGTTCAGAGATTCTGCTGCCGCTGAAAATGGGGGATAAGGTCCTGGGCGTGCTCGATTTGCAGAGCGATCAGCGGTCTGCGTTCTCTCCCCACGAAATTCCCAACTTTCAGCTCTTGGCCGACCAGGTGGCCATTGCCCTGGAAAATGCCCAGCTTTATGCCGAAATCAAGCGGTTTAACCAGCAGCTGGAGCAAAAAGTGGCCGAGCGCACCCAGGCGCTTCAGGAAGCCTATGGGCAGCTAGAGCGCCTGGACAAAACGAAAACGGATTTCATAACCATTGCCTCGCATGAAATGCGCACTCCCTTGACGATTGTAAACTTCAATGCCCAAATGCTGCTGGAGGATGAGGAGATTTTAGCAAATAGCTACCATAGAAAGTGGGCCGAAGGCATTGGCCGCGGGGCGGCTCGCCTGGAAGAAGTGGTACAAAGTATGCTGGATGTGGCCAAGATAGACAGCAGTTCGCTAGAGCTTTACCTGGCTCCGGTAGATGTACCGTTCTTGCTGCGGCAAATTTGCAAACGGTTTACACAAGCACAGGTGGAGCGTCAGATTGCACTCAATCTAGATGATTTGGTGAAGTTGCCAGAAGTGGAAGGCGATGTAGAGGCTTTGCAAAAAGTGTTTTACCAAGTGTTGGTCAATGCCATTAAGTATACACCTGATGGCGGCAGGGTGTGGGTATACGGCCGTTTCCATCCACCAACGGAGGCCAATGTCAGCGCTGCCGGTGAAGTAGAAATTGTCATTGCCGACAGCGGCGTGGGCATTGCCCCCGAGATACAGGATCTGATTTTTGAGAAGTTTTATCAGACGGGGGAAGTGATGCTGCACTCCTCTGGCAAAACCAGCTTTAAAGGGGGCGGTGCTGGGTTGGGTTTAGCCATTGCCAGGGGGATTGTGGAGGCGCACAACGGCCGTATCTGGGTTGAAAGCGAAGGCTACGATGAAGACCTACTCCCCGGCAGCCAGTTTCACATTATCCTTCCCCTTAAGCAGCCTAAATAAATCTCAATCACTCGTTCTCATTACTCGGTGCTTCTCGCTCGCGTTTGTGGGTGGCTACTTCCTTCTTGAGCCGCTCATTTTCTTTGGTGGCGCGATACGTTAGATAGGCCAGGGCTAGACCCAGCGGCCCGCCGGTGCCCAGCAGCAGCAGCACGTTGTCGGCCAGCCCATCCATAACCTGGGTCCAGCGGCTTTTGGGCAGCACGCGAATATTGCGTGAGATGCTTTGGGTCAGGAAAGGCAGATCGTTCTGTACTTTTGACTCTTTATACAAATTGATGGTGATGACTTGGGCGTCACCTGGGGTCATGGCGATGACGTCCCAGGTCCAGACGGCAGGCAGGGTTGTGCTGATGACGCGCGGCAACCTTACGTTGTCGCCGCCGCTGGGAAAAACTTCAAAAGCGGGTGCGTTTAGCTCAGCAGACATCAGCGGAAATAGATTAATTGTCTGCTCATAGTAGGCGCGTTCGCCATCGTCGTAGCTGGCATCAATGCGCACGACGCCGGTAACGTGCGGCTCGTGTTCGCCAATGGTAGCCAGCGCCGGGTCCGCAATAATCTCCACGGTGATAACCCCGCTTTCTTCTACGACCATTGCCAGGGGATGGGTGATTTCCAGGCGGCCGGTTGGCTCTAATTCGTTGGGGGGAACGGCCGTTTCTTCCGCTGCATCACTTTCTATTGTGGCGGTTGGCAGAGGCGTGTTGGTTGGGGTGATGGGAACGGCTGTTTCTGCCACAGCCTGTTCAGGAATGACCAGTACCTGTCCGGCGGAAATGGCATTGGGGTTCGTTAGATCGTTGGCTTCCGCCAGCTCTTCTACGGACACTTCAAATCTGTTGCCGATGGTTGCCAGGGTGTCGCCCGGCTGGATGACATAGGTGGTGACGGTGGCGGTTGGGGTCAGCGTGGCCGTTGCGGTAAGGGCGCCTGCCGGTTCTGCAGGATTTGTGGTTGGTTCAGGCCGCTCGCCCTGGGGTTCCTGTGGTCTGGGGATGGGCGTGGTTGTTGGCGGGAGTGTGACGACTTCGCCTGAGCCCGCCAGATTGCAGGAAACGGCCGTTACCGTACAAATGATCAGTAAAGAGACAAAAACAGCGATTTGCTTCATGATCCTACCTCGTTTTATGCCGACTTCTTTCGCGTCGTTACTAATGCACCCTCAGCTAAAAATATTAGTTGAAATTCAAATTATGTCAAATAAAAGCCAGGGTGTATCGGCAGCCAAAAATGCTTGGAATGCTATAAGAGTTGTTCGCCTTGGTATGAGTAGGAATTGACAAAGAAATTGTGAGTGGATACAGTTTTGCCTTGTTGGCAAGCAAGAGGAACTGAGAATTGCGACTACACTTTGCGTCATTCATGAGGAAACAGAAAACCTGCCTTCATCTTGTGATGGTGATGGGGGTATTTTTGTATCTCTATAGTCCATTCCTGGATCATTGGTTAGGCAATGAAGTCTACGCCAGACCACACACCCACACGCACTTTTCTGAAGATGCTGACCAGGACCAGCATGATCAGCACGAAGAAGGGTTCCTTTGTTTTTTGGATATTGACATGCTCCTGGCCCTGCTGCTGGCTTTTAATATTGAGCCCAGTCCTAATCTTGGGCAGCACCTTCACCTGATTTTCAAGTTGGCACACTTTTATTTTCAGGTCTCACTCATTGAGCTTGCCTCACCAGATCCCCCTCCAAATATCTAAACCCAAACCTGTTAAACATCTTAGATCACCATAGGCCTCGTTAGAGAGCCTATCTGTTCTTGTTTGTAACACAAATACTGAACCGGTTGCTTACTGTTACCGGCTAAATTCACGCCCGACCTAAATTTAGGAGAAATAATGTTTAGATATTTGTTGATCATTTGCTTATTACTGATGGTGTCTGCTGCTTGCTCGCCCACGGCAGAGGAAGCAGCAGAGCCTCAACCTGCGACAGGCGAAAACATGTCTGGGGAAGAGCATGAGCAGGAAGACGAGGACAACGAGGAGCACGACGTAGAACATGGAGAGGAAGATGAGCACGAAGAACATGAGGAAGATGATGACCATCGTGATCATGATGCTCATGAGCACGGTGCGGCAACCCTGACAATTGCCTGGTCCGGCAACGAGCTGGCTATCGATTTAGAAACGCCGGCCTACAATGTGGTTGGTTTTGAATACGCACCTGCCTCAGAGGAAGAGAAAGCGCTGTTTGAAGAAAGTGTAGCTGCGCTAGAAGCGGGAAACCTGCTGCAGCTTAGTCCGGAAGCAGACTGCACGTTTACATCTGCAGTGGTTGAGACTGAATTGGATGAAGCAGAACACGAGGAAGGAGAAGAAGAGGAGGAGACCCATTCTGACATTGATGTCGCTTATTCCGTTCAGTGCCAGAATCCCGACGACCTTGAATCATTGGATGCCAGTGGCTTATTTGACCGCTTCCCTAATTTTGAGGAAGTACAAGTTCAATGGATTTCTGATACACAACAATCCACTACGGAACTGACACCAGACGACCCGATTGTTTCGCTTAGATAAAGCGTCAGCATCTTCCTGGAGATCTTCGGTCTTCGGGAAGATGCCTGACCACAATGGATAACGATGACTGAATCCATCATTCACTTACAAGATGTGCACTTTCGTTGGCCTGGGCAGGAAAATGATTTGCTGCATCTCCCTGAACTGGTTGTCAAAAAGGGAGAGCATCTTTTTATACAGGGGCCGAGCGGCAGCGGTAAAACGACACTGCTTAACTTGCTCACGGGGATTAACCAGCCCAGCTCAGGTTCAATAACTGTATTGGGTGTGCCTTTAGAGCGTTTAAGCAACAGCGAACGTGACCAATTTCGCGCCGATCATTTAGGGGTAATCTTCCAACAATTTAACTTACTGCCCTATCTTTCGCTCTTGGAAAATGTGCAGCTTCCTTGCGGGTTTTCGTCGCGTAAGAAGGCGAATGCAGGTGACATAGAAGCCACGGCCTTGCGCTTGTTGGCTCAGCTAAACATTACTGGTTCGCTCCTGAATCAGCCTGTTTCCAAATTGAGTGTGGGGCAGCAGCAGCGAACGGCCGTTGCCCGCGCCCTTATTGGTAGTCCAGAGATTGTTATTGCTGACGAACCGACCTCGGCTTTGGATAGCGATAACCGAGACCGGTTTTTGGAGCTTCTGTTTCGGCAAACCGAAGCGCTAGGAAGCACGTTGATTTTTGTTAGCCATGATCAATACATCGCCAATCAGTTTGAACACGTCGTTGATCTAACCCAAATCAATATGGCAAGGAACGGTGCCTCATGATGCTGATTAGAATTGTGCTAAAGAGCGCCTGGCATCGGCGCACCAGCTTGCTATTGACGATCTTTTCAATTGCAATCAGCGTCTCGTTGCTGTTGGGGGTCGACAAAATACGGAAAGAAGCCAAGAACAGCTTCATTAACACCATTTCACAAACGGATCTCATTGTGGGAGCGCGCAGTGGCCCTACAAATCTATTGCTTTACAGTGTGTTTCATATTGGTAATGCCACGAATAACGTCTCCTGGGAATCTTATGAAGAGATAGCTGACTTGGATGAAGTCGCCTGGTCAGTTCCCATCTCCTTAGGTGATTCTCATCGCGGTTTCCGCGTCATGGGAACCAGCGCTGATTATTTTGAATATTATCAGTACGGTCAAAGTCAGCAGCTTTCATTTGCTGAGGGGAAGCAATTTGCCGATTTATATGAGGCGGTTATCGGAGCCGACGTAGCCCGGGAACTTGATTATCGGGTGGGAGATAAGATCATAATTGCCCACGGCCTTGTTTCTGCGGAGTTTTCCCAGCATGATGACAAGCCGTTTGTAGTAGCGGGCATTTTGGGGAAAACAGGTACGCCGGTTGATCGCACCGTGCATGTCTCTTTAGAAGGTATCGAAGCGATACATATAGATTGGCAAAGTGGAACACGCTCTCCGCTGCAGCTATCGGCCGAACAGGCCCGCCAAATGAATCTACAACCGAAAACAATCACGGCCTTTATGCTCGGGTTAGACAACCGGCTAAACACTTTTCGCTTGCAAAGAGAAATTACGGAATATCATGAAGAGCCGTTGCTGGCAATTATTCCGGGTGTGACGCTGGCTGAACTGTGGCAGACCATTTCTGTATTTGAACAGATACTACTGGTAATTTCTGGGTTTGTCTTGATGGCTGGCTTGCTAGGGATGTTGACTACGCTTTTGTCCACGTTAAACGAGCGTCGCCGCGAAATGGCTGTGTTACGGGCCGTCGGTGCCCACCCCTATCATATTATTTTGCTGTTTATGTTGGAAACGTTTTTCATTGTTTTCGCTGGCTGTTTGGCCGGTGTAAGTGCGTTGTATTTGCTGCTGTTTGTAACACGGCCGTTTCTGGTGCAATCGTATGGCATCAACCTCGCTATTACCCCACCGGATGGGCAGCAGTGGATGCTGTTTACGGTCGTGTTGTTGCTCGGCATTCTCGTCAGTTTAATACCGGGCACCATAGCCTATAAACGATCCTTACAAGATGGTTTAGCCATCAAAATATAAGAAGCGGAATGAGGTGCATATCATGATTAATTTTAGACAAACAAAGCGCAGTGGTTTTTATCTTTTTTGGTTTTTGCTACTGTTTCTATCCACCTCTTGTGGCGCTGCAAAGCAGCCGGAGGAAAAACTCTACCAGATTCCCCCAACTCCTTCCTCTGGACAACCAGTGGAATATGGCGCATCGTTGAGTGAATGGGAAGAAGCAACCCAGGCAAACGCCGCACAGCCGGAAAATAGCGATGGATCGAATGTGACTGCAGCGAATGAACCAGGGGACTATCCTACTCAAGACGCACCTACGGCAGAACCGGTCGGCGAAGGCTATCCTGGGCCAGAGTTGGAAGAGAACCAGCTCGATAATGGCTCTGTGGAATCAGATAATGCAGGTTCTGCAGCCGTTGTCGATGACGTTGCCTCCAATGTAAATACGACTGAGCCTATCCTATTTACATTAAATGATGTGGTCTACCAGGAAATTATGTGGGATGCGTTGGTGCCTGAGAATTTTACGGCCGCTGCGATTATGGCTAAGTACCAGGATCAATTGGCCGAGTTTGAAGATGGCTCGCCAGAGGCGTACGAACTGTATACGCAAATGCAGGAAGAGTTTAATAGTGCTCCAGTCAATGAGGCTATGAATGGCGTAATGGTAAGATTACCTGGATTTATCGCTCCCCTTGATTACTCAGGCGATTTCATTACTGAATTCTTGCTGGTTCCCTATTTTGGCGCCTGTATTCACGTGCCGCCACCCCCTGCCAACCAAACTGTACTTGTGAAATTGCCTGAAGGTCAGGGAATTAAGTTTGAGGATGCCTACTATCCATTCTGGATCATGGGACGACTGACGGCCGAGGGGGCGACGACAGATTTAGCTGAGGCTGGTTATTACATTGAAAATGCTCTTTTTGAGCTTTATTCAGATGACTCGTAGCTTTGAGCTGGAAGACCTGATTGTGGCTGGTGCCTTTGTGTACAACAGGCTTGACGTAGCGAGAAACGGCCGTAAGCTCTCTAAAGTTATTCAGGCGCGGCAGAAAAGTCGGGCACTGCCCTGGTCGCGGCTTCCTCTTCCGTTTCAGCTACGCCGTTTGTCTTAATGTCCTCAATCAACCATTCCATTTCTCTAATCTCTTTGCGCTGTGCTTCAATGATCCTTTTCGCCAGATCATGTACGCGCGGGTCTTCAATACCGGCGCGCTCGCTGGTGAGGATAGCAATAGAGTGGTGGGGAATCATCGCTTCCATGTAATCAACGCCATCGACGGTTGCCTGACTTCGCACCAACCAAACAGAAAGTAGCATCAGCAGGGCCGCACCCGCAAAGATGGCTGCGTTTGCTTTCTTGTTCTTGTACATTCCCTGCATAAAAGCCAGCATGATGGCCGTCATGGAACCGCCCATCAGCAGAGACATAAACAGCCGGGTTTCGCTGAACCAGGCGTGATCCACTATTTGGTATGAATTCAGATAGGTGAGAAAGTACATGACAAGCGTTGATGTGCCAATCATGGCAAAAAATTTCAAGTAGCTGTTACCTTTGTCATCATGATGGTTTTCCATACAGTTATCTCCTCTGATTTTATTTGTTCACAAAAAAAGATAATTCGACTGTATGGAACCAGCGTCCCCTCGTCCATCTATCCCGATATAGAGAGCTGATACAAATACGATATGAGTTGCTGTTAAAAAAGACAGTCTCAATCAAACTTGAGCAGGCGCGTCCCGTTGAGTGTCACCAATAGCGAAGCACCCATGTCGGCCAGCACCGCCAGCCACATGGTGCCAAAGCCCAGCAGCACGGCCACCAGAAAGGCAGCTTTTAGCCCTAAACTTAAGGCAACATTGGCACGAATGGTTTTCATAGCACCGCGGCTCAGGCGAACCGCGTAGGATAGCTTGCCCAGATCATCGTGCATGAGGGCAATATCGGCCGTTTCCATCGCCTGGTCTGTTCCGGCTGCGCCCATGGCAATGCCCACCGTTGCGCTGGCTAATGCAGGCGTATCGTTGATGCCGTCACCGATCATGGCCACACGGCCGTATTCTGCCCGCAGCGCTTCCACTTTATCCACCTTTTTTTCCGGCAGCAGGTTGGCAAACACCTGGCTGATGCCCGTCTGCCCGGCAATGTTGCGCGCCGTGGCTTCATTGTCGCCCGTCAGCATTGCTGTCTGGATGCCAAGTTGGTGCAGTTGGGCAACGGCCGTGGCCGCGTCCTGACGTACCTGATCGGCCACGGTGATAAAGCCCAAATATTGCTCGTCGGCCGTCACGAGCATGGTGGTCAGGCCCTCAGCCTCGGCAGCAGATATTGCCTGGCAATGGGCATCATGGGGCAGCTCGGTAAGGGCACGATGGCTGCCAATGAGCACCTGTCGGCCGTTAACCGTGCCGGCGATGCCCGCGCCAATGTGGGCCTGCACGTCAGTGGCCGCCGCATAGCGGTTTTGTACCCGATGTGCGCCTGCCGCCTGGGCAACTGCCTGGGCCAATGGATGTTCGCTGGAGCGCTCCACGGCGTGGGTTAAGGCCAACAGATCGCTGCAAGGTTGGCACCCATCCCCCTTGCAATTTACGGATTGGAAGTGAGTGACAGCCGGTTTACCCTGGGTGAGCGTGCCTGTTTTATCAAAGGCAATCAGCTTGATCTGGCTCAGCGCCTCTAGATAGGCGCCACCTTTGATTAGCACGCCGTTTTTGGCGGCATTGCTCAGGGCGCTTACCAGCGTAACCGGCGTGCTGATAACCAGGGCGCAGGGGCAGGCAACCACCAGTAGCGCAAGCGCCCGGTAAAGCCAGCCGTTCAGCGGGTTTGTGGTATCCACAAATGGCTGCTCCCACAGCAGCGGGGGCAGAATGGCGACAAAGAGGGCCAGAATGACAACAGCGGGCGTGTAGACGCGGGCAAATCGGTCTACAAGGCGCTGCGCGGGCGCGCGTCGCTCCTGTGCCTCCTCCACCAGGCGCATGAGGCGGCTGATGGTGCTGTCTTCGGCCAGATGGGTCACTTCCAGGTGCAGCACGCCTGCGCCGTTGATGCTGCTGGCAAAGACCGTGTCGTCCGTTTTCCTGGCAATGGGGGCACTTTCACCCGTAATGGTCGATTGGTCCACAGTGGAGCTGCCGCTCAGGATACGGCCGTCCACCGGAATGCGTTCACCCGGCCTCACCAGAACGGTTTCCCCCAGCCTGACTTCTTCAACGGGCACCTTCTGCTCTTCAACACCACAAATAGGGCACTGGCCATTCGTATAGCCATTTACACCAATATGTGTTTCGCAGTCTATACAGGGCCGCAGCACGGTGGCAAACTGCGGCGAAACGCGCAGCAGGCTGCGTATGCTGTTGCGGGCGCGCACAGCCGTATACCCCTCCAACGCTTCGCCAATGGCAAACAGCACCATAACCAGTCCAGCTTCTGTATAGGCGCCAATAAAAAGCGCGCCGACGGCGGCAATAGTCATCAGGGCATTGATTGTAAGCTCGCGGTTAATGCGCAAGGCGCGCCAGCCGCTGCGGGCTATAGGCACACCGGCCAGTAACATTGCCGCCACGGAGGTAAGGTTCAGCAGGGGATGTTCCCAGCCGATCATGGGCAGCAGCTCGTTAAAAAGCAGCCCGGGCAATATGAGAACGGCGCTGACGAGGGCCAGGGTCGTTTCCTGCCGCTGGCGCATGAACTGCCAAAAATTAAGGGATTCGTCACTTTCTGGGTTTCCGTCGGGGGCAGCGACGTCGTAACCTAGCTCCTGAATACGGCTGATGATGCTTTGCGGAACGGCCGTTCCCGCCACGCGCAAAGTCTCTGTCGTAAAGTTTAGATGACAGCTTTCCACGCCTTCCAGCCGACCCACGCCACTCTCCACGGTCTGCGCACAGCTGGCGCAGTCCATCCCGGTGACGCGAAAAGTGTGTTGATTACTCATCTCTAAGATATCTCCTAAAACAATGGTTGCAGGTTGCAAGTGGCAGGTCATTCTTCTTGTAATGTACGATTGCCACTTCTTACGTGCGGGATGATACACCTTGAAGTCGGGTTTAAGGTCAAGTTTTTAGTATTCAGTGAGGCAGTAATCAGTGAATCAGTTTTGAGTAACCGATTACTGACTTACTGTTCACTGACCTACTGATCTACTGTTCACTTTCAAGGGCAAGGAATAGCCGCGCCAGAATAAAGGCGCTGTCGCCGGTCGCAACCAGAAGATAGCCTTCGTCATTGTGGAACAATCGGGGGGTGGCGTTGGTGTGGAGGTCGCAGTTTGCTTCTAGCTGTGTGAGCTGGCGCAGAACGTTGCCAATGGCCGGATCGCTGCTGACGACCAGGATATGGTAGGCGTCGTTTTCTTGCCAGACGTGTACGTGCTGCCCGCGCAGCGTATTGATGAGCTGGTGGCCAACGGCCGTATTCAGCACACATCCGCCATAATGCCCCAGCCAGTCCAGCAGCGTTGTGGCCGGCGTTTGTGCCGCCGGGTGCGAACAAAGCCGCGCCAGCAGCTCGCTGATTTGCTCCTGGTGCAGCGGAGATTGGCGAGACTGCACATCTTGCAGGAAGAGGTCCAGCTCGTGACGCATCACCAGCAGCTCGGTGAGCTGCTTTTCCAGGGCTATGAACCGGTTTTCGGCCAGCTGGCTTAGCGTTGTGCTGTCCATTTTGCCTTCGTCCCATCCGGCCAAAAGCGTACGAATGTCCGCCAGCGAGAAGCCAAGGCGCTGGGCGCGTTGAATGAGATGGAGCCGTTCGGCCGTTTCTGGTTTATAGAGCCGGTAGCCAGCGTCAGTGCGGCCGTGCGGCGATAGCAGTCCCTCTTTCTCATAGTAGCGCAGGGTAGACGGGCGCGTTTGCGCCCGGTCGGCCAGCTGGCCAATGGTAAGCAACTCATTTTGGCTCATATAGTCATCTTAATAGGGTTCTGAATTTTTGCCAACGAATCCTCGATTTGGCGCAGCGGAAGCCGGGCTGCGGCAGGGCATACTCGCTTCCGGAGAATTTTTAGACGCGTCTAAAATTATTTTGACAAGTTACTAATATTGATTATAATTTAGCGCGTTCATTAAATACAAACAAATGCCAAGCTGGAGGAAGCCTTGTTTTACAAATCCGTGAAGTTCGTTTTATTGCTAATACTTATGACGGCAACGGCCGTTGCCTGTGGTGGCTCAGAAGAAAACAGTTCATCCGAGCCATCGACAAACGGGGAAGCCGCAGATGCAGGCGGCATTTATGCCGATGGTGCCTTTCGTATTGTAGCCACGACCACCCAGGCAAACGATCTGGCCCAAATATTGACCAGCGGTGTAGAAAACGTAGAAATCACGCCGCTCATGGGTGCCGGTGTGGACCCTCACCTTTATCAGCCAACCGAATCGGATATCGCCGCGATGAATCAGGCGGATATGGTCATTTACAGCGGCCTTTTCCTGGAAGGGCAGTTTGACACGGTATTCGCCGCGCTGCGCGAACAAGGGGTGCTCATCCATGCAATGAGCGACCCGGTCAAGCAGGGTGGCTTTACCATTGGCGGTTTTGAGCTGTCCGATGAGCTGGTAGATGTGGATGACCCGCACTTTTGGTTTGATCCGCGCAACTGGGAGCTGACCATTACCGATCTGGGCGAAGCTCTGGCGGAAATTGACCCGGAAAACGCCGCTACTTATTCAGCAAACGCTTCAGCCTATGCTGATATGATGACGCCGCTGTACGAGTGGGCCAATGATGGTTTGCGCTCGGTGCCGGAAGGCCAGCGTTATCTGGTTACTTCACATGATGCCTTCCAATATTTTGGCGCAGCCTTTGGCTGGCAAATGGAAGCCATTCAGGGGTTGAGCACCGAGGATGAAGCCGGGGTAGGGGATATTCAGGGCACGGTCGATTTTATTATTGCCAATGATATTCCCGTTGTCTTTGTGGAAAGCAGTATTCCGCCAGATACCATCGAGGCGGTGATTGAGGCGGTAGAGGCTGAAGGTGGCTCCGTACGCATCGGCGTGCGCGAAATGTACTCAGATGCCATGGGCGAACCGAGCACGTTTGCCGGTACCTACGTAGGCATGTTGGCTTCTAATGCGTACACTGTGTTGCAATCCTACCAGTGTGCGGGGGTCGCGGTTACAATCCCCGAATGGCCTGACGCATTGACACCTACGGCGCCTGAAGAAGTGTTGAACGTGGAATGCGGTGAGTAGCCGTGCACTGCGCGGTAAGAATTTTGTAATTTTGAAGGAATTGGACGAATGAGCGAATCACAAGAAACGGCCGTACCCAACAATCCAACTATTGCACTAGTAATAGATGATCTGACCGTGGCCTATAACAGTAAACCGGCCATCTGGGACGTCGATCTGAAAGTGCCGGAGGGCGTTTTGATGGCCATCGTGGGCCCCAACGGTGCCGGCAAAAGCACCCTAATCAAAGCGGCGCTAAAACTCATTCCACGCTCGGCGGGTACCGTGCGCTTCTACGGCCTGCCCTACGAAAAGGCGCGCAGCTTTGTGGGGTATGTGCCCCAGCGTGGCAGCGTCGATTGGGATTTCCCTACGTCGGTGCTGGATGTGGTAATGATGGGTCTTTACGGCAAGCTGGGCTGGTTCCGCCGCCCGGGCCGTAAGGAACACGAACTGGCGATGTACGCCTTAGAACAGGTGGGCCTGCAGGATTTTGCGCAGCGGCAGATTAGCCAGCTCTCTGGCGGTCAGCAGCAGCGCACGTTTCTGGCGCGCGCCCTGGTTCAGGATGCCCAAATTTACTTTATGGATGAACCGTTTGCGGCCGTAGATGCCGTTACCGAGCGCGCCATTATTGCCATCATGCGCGAGCTGCGCCAGAGAGGAAAAACCGTGCTGGTTGTCCATCATGATCTGCAGACAGTAGAAGAATATTTCGACTGGGTGACGTTGCTCAACGTAGAGGTGGTGGCTAGCGGCCCTGTCGGCACCACGTTTACGGCCGAAAAATTGCGCAAAACCTACGGCGGGCGCGTTTCTTACCTGCATGAAAATGGCGCACAGATGGTTACGGAGATGTGACGATGAGGGCGAGTTTTTCCGCTGAGGACCGGCGCGTCTGGCTGCTGATTGCGATCATTACCCTGATTGCTGTGCTATTTTTGCCCTTTAGCCAGCTTGTTTTGAACGTGCGCTATGACTACACACTGCGCACGGTGGCCGTGGGCGGCGCACTGCTGGGGATCGTGAGCGGTGTGTTGGGTTGCTTTGCCGTGCTGCGCCAGCAAAGCCTGATGGGCGACGCACTGTCTCATGCGGCACTGCCCGGCGTGGCGATTGCTTTTTTGCTTTTCGGCAGAGATCTGGGCTTTTTGCTCATTGGTGCGTTTATTGCCAGCTGGCTGGGCGTGCAGTTTATTGGCGCTGTTACCGATACGACGCGGATCAAGCAAGATACGGCAATGGGCGTCGTGCTGGCCGCCTGGTTTGCCGCGGGCATTGCCCTGCTGGCCTACATTCAGGCCCGCCCAGACGCCAGCCAGGCTGGACTAGATACCTTCATTTTTGGCCAGGCTGCAGCTATTGTAGAAAGCGACATACGCCTTATTGCCATCGTTGGTGCAGTTTCGCTTGTGGTTTTAGCCTTGTTTTGGAAGGAATTTAAGCTCATTACGTTCGATACCGAATTTGCTGGCGCCAATGGCTTTCGTGTCCGGTTGTTTAGCACGCTGCTTTCCACGCTGATTGTGGTGGCGATTGTGCTGGGTTTGCAGCTGGCGGGCGTCATCTTAATGGTGGGGATGTTGATCGCCCCGGGAATAGCCGCCCGGCAGTGGACCAACAAGCTGACTCAGATGGTGATTTTGGCGGCCGTTTTCGGCGCATTTGCCGGTGGTACGGGGGCTATCTTTAGCGCGGTTGATGCAGACGTGCCGACTGGCCCGATGATAATCGTCGTTGCTTTCTCACTGGTGGTTATCTCAATAGGTTTTGCGCCGGGCCGGGGGCTGGTCTGGTCGCTGCTGCGGCAGCGGGGCGACCGGCGGCGTTTTGCCGCGCAGACCGTGCTAGACGATTTGTTTCATTATGCATATGACCACGGTTCTTTGCATACGGCCGTTCCCCAAAAATTTCTTCAGGGGGTTAGCGGCAACATTACCAGGTTAGGGTTAGAGCAGCTCTTGCGCCGCGGCTATGTGCAGCAAATAGGCGAGGGCTGGCGGCTAACGAACAGTGGTGCAGAGGCTGCCGCACATCAGGCGCAAAATGCATTGCTGTGGGATCTGTACCGCCAATACAACGAAACCCTGAACCTGCCCCTGATCGCCGAAAATCGTCAGCAAGATATACGCCTGCTCTTGCCGGAAACGGCCGTGGCTAAGCTTGAGAAAATTTTGGAAGAGGGCATCAACTGATGTACCAGTTAGAAGAATTATTTATCCCCATTTTGCTTAATTTTTTTGACCAGACGGCCATTAATGCCTTTTTGCGCAGCCCGCAAAACACGGCCACCATCATCGGCTGCCTCATTGCCATTTCCGGCGCCCTGTTGGGCACCTTTTTGCTGCTCCGGGGCATGTCGCTCACCAGCGACGCCATTAGCCATACGGTGTTGTTGGGCATTGTAGTCGCTTTTCTGGTGCTTACTTCCTTACTGCAGCAAGAGCCAGACTTAAGCTCGCCCTGGCTTATCATTGGGGCTGCGCTGGCCGGCGTCGCCACCGTAGTCCTAACCGAAGCAATTTACCGCTCGGGCCTGGTGAAGCAAGACGCTGCCCTCGGGCTGGCGTTTCCGCTGCTGTTTGCCGTGGCTGTTATCCTGGTTTCTCGCTATGTGCAGGATGTGCATCTGGATGAGGACGCCGTTATGGTTGGCGAAATTGGGGTGGCCTGGGCCGACACCAACAGCCACTGCCTGGAAAATTGCGAAACGGTCACCATTAATCCAGACGACCCCCGGGCGGAAATCACGCGACGCTGCAATAATTGCCGGGAACTGGCCATCACCCCCCGCGACGAAGGCGCTGAATTTACCGAAACGTGCGATAACTGCGGCACTTACAGCCCGGCTCAGGCGTGGCAAGCGGGCCTGGTGGAATCTGAGCCGCTGCTTATATTCTGGCCAAAGTCCGTTACTGTGATGCTGCTCATTACCGTTCTGACGCTGCTTTTTGTGGTGCTCTTTTTTAAGGAGCTAAAGCTTTCCACGTTTGATCCGGCGCTGGCGGCAGCCCTGGGCTTTCGGCCCACGCTGCTAAACTATGCCTTGATGATCACAGTGAGCCTGGTGGCTGTTGGCGCGTTCGAAGCGGTCGGGTCAATTTTGGTTATCGCCTTCTTCATTATTCCACCGGCAGCGGCGTATCTGCTCACCGATAGTCTCACCCGGATGCTCATTTATAGCTCGGGCATTGGCGCGGCTGGCGCTTATTTTGGCTATGATCTGGCGCGCGGCAGCTTCATGGGATTGTTTCAATTGGATGCCGTATTGGCAGGGTTGAATCGGCTGTTTGGTTTGGGCCTGCTGGAGAAGTGGGATTCATCAATCTCGGCCTCAATGGTGTTAATGATATTTTTCTTTTTTCTAACAGCCTGGATCTTGTCGCCAAGATATGGGCTGGTTTCTACAGTGCTGCGCCGCAAGAGGCAGCAGCACAGCTTTGATCGCCAGGTGGTGCTGGCCCATATTCACAATCACGCAGGAACCGCGCTGGCAAACCAGGAATTAGCCGTGCCTACGCTGTACCATCATTTTCGGTGGTCGCCACAGAAAACGAAGCGCATCCTTAACCAGCTTCAGGCACGCAACATGGTTCATATCGATTCGGACCAGGTGCGCCTTACCGCCAGAGGCAAGGAGCGTGTGACGACCTTCCGCGAAACGCAGCTGGCTCGCGAGACGGTTATTCCTTAGCTTTTCAGATTAGCGTCTTTGCTAAAAGGTGGCGCGCCGCCGGTAAATTGCTTATACTGGCGCATTCTGCCTGTAAACAAGCAGGCGCAGTATAAAGGACGGTGGGCTGAGAATGTGACTTGGCTCAGAACAGTCAAGGAGCATTTTCAGTGAGTTTTTCGCAATTTTCGCTTGACCCGCGCCTGGAAGCGGGCATCAAAGATATGGGGTTTTCGGAGCCTACCCCCATTCAACAGCAGGCCATTCCACACGTTTTAGCTGATTCGGATTTACTGGGTTTGGCGCAAACCGGCACGGGCAAAACGGCCGCATTTCTTCTCCCCATCCTCCAACGCCTCACCCGCGGGCCGCTGCGCCAGATCCGGGCGCTTATTGTGGCCCCCACGCGCGAACTGGCCGAACAAATTCATCAAACGGCCGTCGATCTGGGCAAATACACCAAGGTGCGCAGCACCCCTATTTACGGTGGCGTCGGCAAAAAAGGGCAGCTCGATGCGCTGCGGCGCGGTGCAGAAATCGTGGTGGCCTGCCCCGGGCGCCTGCTGGATTTGGCGGGCGAACAAAGCATAGATCTCTCCAAGGTAGAAGTGCTGGTGCTGGACGAGGCGGATCGCATGTGCGACATGGGCTTTCTGCCCGATATTCGCCGCATTCTTAAGCTGGTGCCACGTGAGCGGCAGACGCTCTTCTTCTCAGCCACCATGCCCGATGATATTCGCGAGCTGGCCGACGATATCCTCAAAGATCCCGTTACGGTGCAAATCGGCATGATTGCGCCCGCCAAAACCGTGTCTCACGCGCTTTACCCTGTGCCCAACGGCATGAAGAAGCAGCTGTTGTTCACCATGTTGGATGAAATGGCGACCGGGCGCGTGCTGATATTTACGCGCACCAAGCGCCGGGCGCGGTTTCTGGCGCGGGATCTGGATAAAAAAGGGTACAAGGCAGAGGCGCTGCAAGGGAATATGTCGCAAAACCGGCGGCAAAATGCGATTGACGGCTTTCGCAGCGGCAAGTACGATATTTTGGTCGCCACCGACATTGCCGCCAGAGGCATCGACGTGGCCGAAATCTCGCATGTGATCAACTTTGATATGCCAGACACGGTAGATGCATACACCCACAGAATCGGCCGTACGGGTCGGGCGACCGAAGAAGGCGATGCCTTTACCTTCGCTACCGACGAAGATGCGGCAATGGTACGTGATATCGAGCGCGTCTTGAAAACGCGCCTGGAGCGGCGGCGCTGGCCGGATTTTAACTATGGCAGCTTTGATCCTGAGAAAGCACTTGTGTCTATTCCAAATGGCAGGCCAAATCAGGAAAACGGCAGTAAACGGCACGGCAACTTTTCGCGCCGGTCTGGTAACAATCGGAGCTCGACCGGGCGACGCTCTGGGCGACGTCAACAAGGTGGCCGCACAAACAAGCGTAGCCCAAATTAGTTTGCGTTGGGGACGAAGCAGATCATGAGCAAAAAATTACTCAAGCAGGCGATCGCGAAAATCGATTCGGCCCTGGCCCGAGACCCAAACTTGATAGAGATTGACGGCCAGCAGCGGCCCGTTTCGGTTGTTCATGCCGAAAAGCGGTCGGCGTGGGTCGAGAAATTGGCTGGCGGAACCGCGTCTGAGGAGCTGCAAATTGCCGCCCGTGCCCAGCACATTCGCCGTTGGGAAATTCCCCGAGACAGTTACCCGCGTGACCGCATTGGCTATCTTAAATGGCGCACCGATTTGCAGCAGTTCCACGCGGCCAAAACGGCCGAAATCATGCAGCAAGTAGGCTACGATGAAGCAGCTATTGAGCGGGTAAGGGCGCTGATAACCAAAAAACGCCTGAAGCAAGATCCTGAAGTGCAAGTTTTGGAGGATGCTCTCTGTCTGGTCTTCTTAGAAACGCAATTCTCCGACTTTGCCCAAGCGGAAGCGGACAAGATCACGAATATTCTGCAAAAAACGTGGAAAAAAATGTCGCCTCAGGGCCAGCAGCTGGCCTTACAGTTGCCTCTGAATGATGCCGATCGCGCCATCATCAAGAACGCACTGGCTGAATAACCACGCCGCGCCTGCAAAGTCAGTTTCAACTTCTCTAGCAACCATTAGGCAACGATAAGAGCCCCTGTACATCTAGGGTAATCGCATACTCGGTTCATCCGCCACGTACGCGGCGGCGTAAACGCTCCCGCTACCCATGAAAGGCCCAAGGGGCTTGTTTGCAAAGCCCGAACGGGCTTCCATAACTAGCCGGACGGCTTTAGCCTCCGGCGCTACGGGAATATGCGATTACCTGCCTTTAAATCTTCAAAGGCAGCGAACAACAAAACATGTGCTAGAATACGGCTGTGACTCCACTTATTCTCAAGACAAAAATTGGGATTCCACCTCGACCGCAACAGCCAGTACACCGCTCCCACCTGCTTGACACCCTCGAACGCGAGATTCCCAACCATAAGCTTGCCCACCTAACGGCCCCAGCCGGATACGGTAAAACCACACTCTTGGCCCAATGGGCATTTTCCAGCCGCTACCTGGTTGCCTGGTATGCTCTCGATAAAGAAGATAATGATCTTGAGCGATTTTTGCGCTACTTATTGGCGGCCTGGGAGACGGTGCAGCCGGAGATCCGAGAGAGTCTGCCAGGCAAACTACTGAGCGCGATGTCTATAGATAATGATGCGGTCTTAGCGGCATTTATTAATGTTGCTAATGAGCTTTCCAACCGAACCGTCTTTGTTCTAGACGATTACCATCTGATAGAAGACCAGGCTATCCATAAAGCGCTCACATTCCTACTCGATCACCTGCCGCCCAGGCTCCATTTTGTGTTGGCTAGCCGCGGAAAGCCTGCACTGTCGCTGGCGCGCTATCGGGCACGCCGCGAGTTAATGGAATTTCCCCCTGAAGTTTTAGCCTTCCAGCCAGCGGAAACACGTGCATTCTTGAATGAGACAATGGGGCTCACACTAGCCCAGGACGAAATCGACAGGCTGCAAAGCCAGCTCGAAGGTTGGATCGCTGGTTTGCAGCTGGTCGCCCTTGGCCTACAACAGCGTCTTACTGGAACCGAAAAGCTGGTTGTCAGCGGTCGGCATCGCTTCATTGCTGACTACTTGAGTGAAGACGTACTTGCTCCATTACCAGAGGATGTGCGGCGCTTCCTGTTGCAAACCAGCATTCTGGATCGCCTTTGCGGCTCGTTGTGTGATGCAGTTACCGGGCAGTCAAAGGGGCAAAGCATGTTGGAGACATTGGAACGAGAGAATTTGTTCCTTGTGCCGCTAGATAATAGTCGCGAATGGTTTCGTTATCATGGCCTTTTTGCTGACTTCTTACGCACAGCGCTTCACCAGCAAAACCGGGCCGACGTTAACGAGCTGCATCGTCGGGCCGGTTGGTGGCATCTTGAGCATGACTTACCGGAGCAAGCCTTCGACCATGCCTGTGCCGGGGATACTGTTGATCTTGTGAATCAGGTTTTCGAACGCTATTGGCCGGTCAAGCTGTTAGGTGGCGAGCTCAGGATCGTTAGACAGTGGCTCGATGCCCTTCCCGAAGAATGGCGCTCTGGTTACCCAACAATCGGTTTTGCCCGGGCGGGAATCTTGCTCTTTACCGGTCAGTTTGACGCTTGTGCCCGCTGCCTTGCTGAAATTGAACAGTGGTTGGTGCCCGTCGAAAGTGCCGATATGCTTGCTCAACAGGCCCGGCTAACGGCCGTACACTGCTTTATTGCCTGTTTTCAGAACGATCTGGTGCAGGCAGAAATTCTGGCTGACGAGGCGCTGCGGGGATTGCCAAAAGAAGACATTGACCTTCGCTTAGGGGTCTTTGGTGCACTGGGGGATACATACCGTCGCAATGGACGCTGGCGAGAAGCGCAACGTTGTTACCTCCAGGCATTTGATTTGGGCCACGCCAGCACCTTTGAGGTTCAGTCGGCCCACATCCTGGGTGCCCTGGCCGATCTCGAGCTGAGGCAGGGACAGCTGCGGCAAGCTGCTGATTATTGGCGCCAGGCATTGGCTGCCGGTAAGAAAAGGGAGAATTGGGGACGTCTGCCGCCGCTGCCGGTCATTGGGTGGATGTACATACGGTTGGCCGAACTTCTTTACGAATGGAACGAGCTGCCAGAAGCCTGGCACCACCTGTCGCGGGGACTGGAGCGGGCCGAGCTGGGTGGCGACGTGCGGGCGATGATTGCCGGTTACTTGCTGGCCGGCCGCTTAAAACTGACGGCGGGCGATTTGGAGGCAGCCAAGGCATATCTGAGGCAGGCGCGGCCGCACGTGCAAAGCGCGCAGTTTGTCCACTGGACCAGTCACTTTGAGCGCTTTCAACTGGAGCTATGGCTGGCCCAAGACAGGCTGCAGGCCGCCGTCAATTGGGCCGACCAGATTTTGAGCGACGGTGCCACTGAGAAATTGGCAGATAGCGAGCTCACTCAATTAAATATTGCACGTGTGCTGATCATGAAAGCGGATTCTGACTCAATTGAGCGGACGCTTTCGCGGCTTGAGCAATTGCTCAAGACAGCGGAAGCAGAAGGGCGAACGGGCATTCAGATCGAGGGGCTGGTGCTGCAAGCTCTTGCTCAGTGGCGACGAAACGAACGGGCGAACGCGCTGACTTCTCTGGAGCACGCCCTGCGGCTGGCCGAACCCGAGGGATTCGTCCGTCGTTTTGTGGATTATGGGTTGCCCTTGGCGCGACTGTTGCAGGAGGCTCGTGCTCGAGCAGTGATGCCTGGATATGTGGAAAAACTGCTGGCGGCCTATGCGGTTGATTTGCCACCCTTTGCCGCTGGCGAACAGGCGCTACCAGAGTCGCTAACTGACCGGGAACACGAAGTCTTGAAACTGATTGCCGCTGGCTTAACAAACCAGGAGATTGGAGAAGTACTGGTGATATCTCCGCAGACGGTGAAGAAGCACGCCAGCAATATTTACGCCAAGTTGAGCGTAAACGGCCGTACCGAGGCCGCCGCCCGAGCCAGGGAACTAGACTTGCTCAACTAACGATTATTCCCATATTTTCTTGAAATTCTGAAAAATACCCCGTCTAAATACCCCGTTTGGGGCAAGACGTTGCTCATACTTTGTTTTAAATTGGAACTGGTAAACCAAATCTCCATCTGAATAAGGTGGTGGGTCTAAAATAAAATGAGGTGAATTGCAATGTTTAAACAACAATTTTTTGATGAAGCATACGGCGCGAAACCGCCAGAAAATTACGAGCGTTTCTTTGTACCGACGATTGGCGAGCCGTTAGCCCATGATCTCATAGATCGGGCAGCATTGCGTCCCGGCGAACGGGTACTGGATGTAGCCTGTGGCACCGGTATCGTAGCGCGGCTTGCGGCGCAACAGGTTGGCGCGCAGGGGAGCGTCGCCGGACTTGACGTGAATCCCGGTATGTTGGCGGTTGCTCAGACCGTTGCGCCGGATATCATGTCGATCACGTGGCATGAGTCGAGTGCTGAAGATATGCCGCTGCAGGATGACACATTCGACGCAGTGCTGTGCCAATTTAGCTTACAATTTATCCCCGATAAATCGGCTGCGTTAAGAGAGATGAGACGGGTGTTGACACCTGGTGGGCGCCTCATATTCAATGTGCCGGGGCCCATGGCAAAATCCTTCGCCGAATTGGCCGGGGCAATGGAGCAGTATGTCAGTCCGCAGGCGGCGGGATTTGTCGCCCACGTATTCTCGCTGCACGACATCAAGGAAATTCAACAGCTCCTGAGCGAGGCTGGCTTCCGTGACATTGATATCGAGGCAAATGACAAGACGCTTATTCTTCCGCCGCCCAAAGAATTTCTCTGGCAGTATGTATACAGTACTCCGCTTGCAGGGATGGTGGCAAATGCAGACAAAGAGGCACTTGCCGCCCTAGAGCGCGATGTTGTGGAAAAGTGGCAGGATTATTCTGAGAAGGACGGCAGCATGCGGTATGAGCAGCGAATTGTAGAGGTCAGCGCTCGGAAGTAGCGTTTTTTAGCGCTTGAGCGCCAGATAGGCCATGGCCAGAAACATTTTTTGCACACCTTCTCCAGTGCTGGCGCTGGTGGTTAGGTAAGGAGCCTTAATGGCGGCGGCAAAACGCTTGGCCTCGCTTGTGTCATAATCCGGTTGGAGATCAACTTTATTGCCAACAACCAGAAAGCGCTGCTGAGGCACAACGGCAATAATCTCTTCGTACCAGCTGTGGAGGTTAGCCAGAGATGCCGGGCTGGTAACGTCGTGCACAAGCGCGGCCGTTTTGCTGCCACGATATAAGCCAGTGCGGACTGACTGAAAACGAATCTGCCCCGCCATATCCCAAATGGAAAGCTTAACGGGCTGCCCCTTAATTTCTACCGTTTTGGTCTGAAAATCCACGCCAATGGTGGCCACACGCGACTGCTCGAAGCGCCCTTCGCAATATTGGCGAATGAGCGAGGTTTTGCCGACGTTGCCGTCGCCAGCAACCACAATCTTCAGCAGGGGAATAGAGGTCGTCATGAGCACTTAGCGCTTCCACTTACCCAAAAAGTGCTCATGCGGAAAAACCAGTTCGCTGGCATCGACAGAGGATTGGGCCAGCAGGGCACGATTCGCTTTTTCAAAGAGATGGTGAAGCTGTTCTAAAAAGTTAAGCTGCTTTTTGGCGGGTTCGGCGGAAAAGATGGCCATTAGCGTTGTAAACTGGCCGGGCACAAAACAAAGCCAGCGTCCACCTTCGATTGCAGTGGCCTGAATACCACCGCCGAAAATTTCGGCCGTGGCGGAGCGAAATGACGATAGCATCGGTACAAAAAGCGCCGGATCCACTTCAAATTTGCCTAACGTACTAACCGGCATGCCGGAGCTATTTTCATAGATAGCGTAGCCTTTGGCTTTGGCAGCATGCTGCTGTCGAATCAGTACGCTTTCGCCTTCCTGGAGCGCGTCGCCCCATTCGCTTGCGCCCTGGTCGGTGGCGATCAGGGTTTCCACCGCGCGCATTTCGCGCTGGTAGTGGGCATACAGCTCCTGGAACTGCTGCCGATTGATGGTGCCATTGGCAAAATCGTCGGCCAGACGGCCGATTTTGTCCTGAATTTTCTCTAAAAATTGCTGGGCTGCGGAAAGTCCGGTTTGGGCAGGTTGGGGTGAGGGTGGAGCAGACGGCCGTTCATCCACAGCTTCATTTACCGGTGGCTTGGAAGCGGCCGTTTGCTCGCGCGGCGGCGGGACTGTGGGCGGCGCCATAGGCTTGTTTTCTTCTTTTGTAGACGAGCCGCCCAGGACACGTTTTAACCAATCTAGCATAGTTTTCGATGCTCCACTACTGTTTCGCCAAACAAGTCATGTCGGATAGATAGCTGTGGCGAAACACTTAAAGAGAAGCACGTTGTCAGCTGGTTTATCCGTCAATATTTCTTTGCTTCTCTACTAGTATCACAGTACTACGAGTATAGCAGGCAACGGCCGTATTCGGCAGTTAAATCAGCGTAAAGGAAAACGTATGCCAGTTGACAGGAGTCGGTGAACGGTAATCGGTGGCCGGTAATCAGTAATCAGTAAACCGATAACCGATTACCGCTCACGGATCACCGATAACCGTCCGCAAAAATATCGATCATCAAATACGGATCGCCCAGCGGATACAGAATGGGGCAGGTGCAGCCGTTGTCGACGTATTCGCGGACCTTGGCCTTCACTTCTTCTGGCGAGCCGCTGGCGGTGCACATTTGCACCACGTCATCGGGCACCAAATGCATGGCGCTTTCGATCTCTTCTTCAGTAGCTGGCCAGGTGAGCACCTGGTGGATTTCGTCCAGCAGTTCCTGGCTGACGCCGCTGGCCTTCATCAGGTGGGGCTGCTGGCCCAGGTATTGCGTCATCATCTTGCGCGCGCCATCCAGCGCCTTTTTGCGATCGTTGTCTACGGAGCAAATCATCAGCTGTGGCCGGTCAATATCGTCGATGGAGCGGCCCGCCTTTTTTGCGCCGCGCTCCAGGGCGTCCATAGCTTCGAGATTGTAGTTGGGATGAACCAGGTAGTTCAGGCAAACGCCATCGGCAATCTCGCCGGTGAGTTCCATCATTTTCATGCCGGTGGCGCCGATGTAAATGGGCACGTTGCGCGGGGTTTTACGGCCGTGCACCACGTCGAGCTGAATGCCATCCACGTAGTGAAACTCGCCATGATAAGTGACGTTTTCCATGTTGAGCAGCCGCCGCAATACTTCAACCGTCTCGCGCATGGCTGAAAGCGGCTTGCGCCGTTCGATGCCCACCTTGCTGGCCAGCGGATCCCACCAGGCGCCAATGCCGCAAATGATGCGATCCTGGGCCAGATCGTCCAGCGTTAGAAAGGTGGCGGCCATAAGGCCAATGTTGCGCGTCCAGTTGTTGGTGACGCCGCTGGCCACCTTAAGCGTTGTGGTGTGGGCGGCAAAGGCAGCCATCGGCACGACGGCGTCGCGCACCAGGCGGCTTTCTGCCTGCCAGACGGCCTCAAATCCTTTTTCCTCAGCATATTTACACAGCTCGATGCCTTCACGGATATCGTGTGCATCCTGCAGATAGAGTGCTACGCGGTCTTTTGACATTTGTTCCTCCTTCGATCAGTAGTTCAGTGATCAGTGGGTCAGTATTCAGTTGGGCAGTCAGTGAAGAAAACTGAATACTTACCTACTGATTACCGCTTACTGGCATACGCCGGGTTAAGCCTCGCCTAGGAATTCGCATAGGCAATTTATAGCGGCGCACACCGTCGTATTGGTAAAGGGCATTGGCAACGGCTCCAGCAGTGGGTACCAGGCCAATTTCGCCCACGCCTTTAGCACCGTATGGCCCGTAGGGATCGGGCACTTCGACGCCAATTATCTCCATTTCGGGCATCTCTTTAGCGCGGAGGATGCCGCAGTCACGTAAGCGGGTGGATTTGGGACGGCCGTTTTCCATCACCAGCTCCTCGCTAATGGCATAGCCCAGGCCCATATGAATTGAGCCTTCCAGCTGGCCTTCAAACAGAGTGGGATTAAAGATTTTACCGGCATCGTGGGCAGCGGTGATTTTTTGGATACGGCCGTCTTCACTCACGGTCACCAGCTGCGTGGCATAGCTGTAGGAGTAATGTGTATACACTTTCTCCACCATCGCCCCTGGCTTCGTTGTCCAGTCGACGCGGAATAGTCCCTCATAACTGCGGCCAACCAACTCGCCCAGCGCGCACGTTTTCAAATCTTCCTTTAGCTGCTTACAGGCGTCGATCAGGGCGTTGCCCACCAGCGAGGTAGCCCGCGAGGCAGTCGTCATGCCCGCCGACTGCTCAGCAGCGGTATCCACACGTACCTCGATGTAGCTGGGATCGATGCCAGTCTCATTACACACCACCTGCTGCGCCACCGTGTTGACGCCCTGGCCCATCTCGGTCCAGCCATGATCCACCAGCACTTTATCCGCAGCTAAAATTTGCAGCCGCGCCTTGGACTCATCCGGCATGCCGTTGCCGATGCCCGTGTTTTTGATGCCACAGGCGATGCCTGCAAAGGGCGCGGCATAGTAAGCATCTTTGACGGCCAGCAGCGTCTCGCGCACGCCAGCACCGCCTTCAATCACCTGGCCGGTGGCCGTCATATCGCCATCCTTCAGGGCATTGTCATAGCGAAACTGCCAGCGGTCAAAGCCCCCTTTTTCGCATAGCTCGTCAATGAGTGACTCCAGGCCAAAGGCGCTCTGGTTCACGCCAAAGCCGCGCATGGCGCCGCAGGGAATATTGTTCGTATAGACAGCTATTGCTTCCACATCTGTAACGGGCACACTATAGGCTCCGGTGGCGTGCCCCGCAGACCGCTCCAGCACTTTCATACCCACCGAAGCGTACGCACCAGTATCTCCGACAAACTTCACCTTAACGAAGGTCAGCTTGCCGTCGGCGTCGCAGCCGATGCGGTAGTCCATCCAGATGGGGTGGCGTTTAGGGTGCATGGCAATGGATTCGTCGCGGGTGAGCCGAACTTTGACCGGAACCTGAAGCAGATAGGCGGCCAGTGCTGCGTGGCCCTGGGTGGATAGATCTTCCTTTCCGCCAAAGCCGCCGCCGTTGGGCACCAGAATCACGCGCACCTTTTGCAGCGGCAGGCCCAGAATCTTGGCGATCTGCACGCGATCTTCAAAGATGCCTTGCCCGCTGGAGAATAGTTCTACGCCATCGCCTAACGGCCGTGCCACTGTACATTCCGGTTCCATGAAGCCATGTTCTATCATCTGCGTCTCAAAGACGCCTTGCACGATGTAAGCTGACGCGGCCTCGGCCTGGGCCATCTCGCCCCGGCTGGTAACGCTGCGGGAGAGCATGTTGCCTTCGGGGTGGATTTTTGGCGCTTGTGGGAGCAGCGCCTCATGCATATCTGTGACGGGTTCTAACACCTCATACTCGACCTGGATTTCAGCCACTGCTTGCCGGGCGACGGCATCGCTTTCGGCCACCACCAGGGCCAGCACGTCGCCTACATAGCGGGTGGTTTCCCCTTCGGCGATCATTAGCGGCCAGTCCTGCTTGATGAGGCCAATCTGCCGGTTGCCGGGCACGTCTTTGGCGGTGAAGATGCGAATGACGCCGTCTATCTTTTCCGCCGCGCTGGTGTCGATTCTGTACACAATGGCCCGCGGGTGGTCGCTAAATTTGAGCGCGCCGACCTTCATGCCCGGCAGGCGAATGTCGTCGGTGTAGCGGTGCTGACCCAGGACGAGGTCGGTGGCCTGATATTTTGGCTGGCGGGTGCCGATACGGCCGTTCCCCTCCGGCAATTTTACCTCTTCCTCTTTGCGGATCGCCTCCGCTGCCAGCGCCATCGAATCAACAATTTTTTTATAGCCCGTGCAGCGGCATAAGTTGGGTGTAAGCGCCTTTTCGATGTCGGCTCGGCCCGGTTCGGGATTCTTGTTGATGAGTACGTTCGACTGCATGACGATGCCAGGAATGCAAAAACCGCACTGCACCCCACCGCAGGAGACGAACGCGTTGGCAAATACCGATTGCCGATAGGCGCCCAGTCCCTCGGTGGTGGTAACGGCCTGGCCCGACACCCGCTCCATTTTGGTAACGCAGGCAAGGACGGCCTTATCTTCTAGCTGCACAGTGCAACAGCCGCAGGCTGCCTGCGGCGCACAGCCGTCTTTTGCTGAAAGGATACCCGCTTCTTCGCGCAAATAGGTCAGCAGGGGCGTATCTGGATTGCCGTGATATTCTATGAGTTCGCCATTGAGCGTAAACTTCATGGTTTACCTCCAATTAAATTTTACCAACGGCCGTTTCTCAGGAAATCAACAAAACGAACTCCCCGCTTGCTGGCTGACAGCTTGTATTTCAGGAAGCTGTTTGGAGCAGCCCGGTTCGCTCATTAAATTGATCGATCAACCGGTCGATTTCCTCCGCTTTGCTGGCAATGCTGGTCCAGTAGTCATCATCGTACCATTGGGCCTGGATTTCTTCATACGTTTTGCCTTGCTGCTCGACCCAGGTGTAATATTTTAGGTTATGGATGCGTTTACGGCCGTAATACCCTAACTCTTCCATATAATCAATTGACTGACCCAACAAGTAGCGCTGCCATACGCCAGCCGCATCAAGCGCCGTAAAGGCGCCCGCCGCTTCGCGCTGTTCGGCCAGGCGGCTTTGATACATCTCCATGGAGTCCGTGGCCACCGTCATCACTACATCCCGCTCTGTCAGCTCATAATATTTGGCAAACTTAATGGCCGATAGCATATTGGCAATGCCGGAGATGCCCAACAGCGGCAGCTGCTCCACCAAATCGGCTGAGATGCCTTGCTCCACCAGATATTCTTGACCTGAAGGTTCATTAAACAGCCGCGCCAGAGCGATGCTGGCCTCATCATCAATGGCAATTACCATGTCGGTATTTTTCACGTTGTGAATCCAGGGCACGTGCTTGTCGCCAATTCCCTCAATGCGGTGAGCGCCAAAACCGTTGTTCAGCAGGGTCGGGCACTGCAGCGCCTCGCTGGCGGCGATTTTGCTCTCCGGAAATCGTTTTTTCAGATAATCACCGGCGGCAATTGTTCCGGCTGAGCCTGTTGTCACGGTCAGGCCGCGGTAACGGTCTTGAGGCCCCATGATTTGCTCGAGCACCGCTTCCATCGCTGGCCCGGTGACTTCATGATGCCACAAATAGTTACCGAGCTGGTCGAACTGGTTAAAGATCATCAAATCTTCCCCAGAGCGGCGCAGTTCCCAGCATTTGTCAAAAATTTCCTTGACGTTGCTCTCGGAACCCGGCGTTTTAATCGTTTCGCCCGCTACTTTTTCCAGCCACTCAAAGCGCTCCCGGCTCATTCCTTCAGGCAAGATGGCCACGGATTCACAGGCCAGCAAATTAGAATCGTAAGCCCCGCCCCGACAGTAGTTGCCGGTGGAGGGCCAGACTGCCTTTTGGGTGGTTGGGTCAAACTGGCCGGTAACCAGCGTAGGAACCAGGCAGCCAAACGCCGCCCCTACCTTGTGGGCGCCGGTAGGAAACCATTTGCCAACCAGTAGGACAATTCGAGCAGGCACGCCAGTGAGTTGCGAGGGCAATTCAAGATAATTGACGTTCCCAAAGCTGCCACCGTGGGCCGTTGGCTCATTGTGCCAGGTAATACGAAACAAATTCAGAGGATTTAAGTCCCACAGCCCGATATTGTGCAGTTTTTGGCGCACGGGTTCAGGGGCGAGTTGCGGATTCCGCATCTGGTGGAAGGTGGGAATAATGATATTGCGCTCTTTGGCTCGCTCAATGGTGCGGGCAAGCGCATCTTCGTTGCGGGTTTGTAAATCAATCATAGTGGGTAATTGAGTAATTGAGTAATTGAGTAACTGGTCATTTCCCAATTACTTAATTACTCAATTACTGTCCTTTTAAGACATTGTCAGTGCCATCACGGCTTTTTGCACGTGCAGGCGGTTTTCCGCTTCGTCATAGACAACGCTTTGCTGTCCGTCGATGACGCCATCAGTCACTTCGATGTTGCGGTCGGCCGGGAGGCAGTGCATGTAAATGGCATCATCTTTGGCCATTGCCATGCGGCGTTCGTCCGTGATCCAGTCGGTGTACTGTTTGCTGATTTCGGCCGATTTAGCATGATCCGAAGTGGTAAGTAAGCAGCCCCAGCTTTTGGCGTAGACCACGTCTGCGTCCTTAAATCCGGCGTTGAAGTCATCCATTATTTCAAAGGAGCCTCTGTAGCGGCGGGCGTTTTCTTTGGCCTGCTCTACGATATCCGGCATGAGCTTAAATTCCGGCGGGTGAGTAAGGCGCACGTTCATTCCATAGCGAGTCATGAGCAAAATAAGGCTTTGCGGTACGCTGATGGGCTTCTGATAGCTGCTGGCGTAGGCGTAGCTTACGTTTATAGTCAGGCCGCGCGGGTCACCTTTCTTTTCCACAATGGTAAGCAGGTCGGCCAAAATCTGAAATGGGTGGTAGACATCGCACTGCATATTGAGGACGGGCGCGCGGGAGGCGGCGGCCACGTCACGGATATATTCGTTGCCGAAGTCCCAGTCACATTGGCGAATGGCGATGCCATCGTAGTAACGGCCGTAAATCTCGCCAATCTCCTTGGCCGTGTCACCATGGCTGATCTGCGTCGTGGTGCTGTCGATGAACGCTCCGTGCCCGCCAAGCTGGGCAATGCCCGCCTCAAAGCTAGAGCGCGTGCGCGTGCTGGTGAAGAAGAAAAGCATCGCCAAAACCTTGTCGCGTAAATAGGCGTGCGGCTGGTTCAGGGCGCGCTTCCGTTTTAGCTCCATTGCCACGTCCAGAACGGTGTCAATTTCCTCCTTGGTCCATTCCTGGGTGGTAATCATGTCTTTGCCGCGTAAATTTGTCTGCATGAACTATTCCTCCAAAAAATTTAGACCACTGTCGTCACGAGTTGGAATAAATGGCGTGTTAACTCTGTGCGCTTGTGGCATTAAAGTCTGTTTTTGAGCATTGCCGGTAGCAATGCGTAAAATTTGGTTGCTTCCACCACGTCCTTCAGCGGAACGTGCTCGTTTACGGCATGGGCGTAGATTTCATTGCCCGGGCCAAAGCCGATGCTGGGGATGCCCAACTTACCGGTCCAATAATTGCCATTCGTGGAAAAATCCCACTTGCCCTGCCCAAATGGATCGTCGCTGGGCCATAAGGCTTGCAGCGTGTCTACGCCAGATTGAACCAACGGATGATCTGCTCCTAGCGCCCAGGCGGGGAAGTACTGTTCATATTCGTAAACAGCCCCGGTGTGGCTGGGCTCAGTGTAGATCAACTTGCGAATTTCAAAATCATTTTTGTGCTGCTCAGGAATTACGTCTTCCAGAGCCTGGCGCCAATACTCCTTGGTCTCGCCGAAAGTGACCCGGCGGTCGATAAAGATTGTGCACTGGTCCGGCACGGCGTTGGTGCTGGGGCTGACGCTGGAGACGCGAGTGACGGTAACGCGCCCCTGGCCCAGAAACTCGTGCGGCTCGAAATCCTTTTCCAGCTCAGTGATGGCCTGGATAACGGGCAGCATCTTGTAAATGGCGTTGTCACCCATGTAGTTGCTGGCGGCGTGGGCGCTCCTGCCTTTGGAAGTAATTTCCATCTCAATGCGCCCTTTGTGGCCCCGGTATACCTTCATGTTGGTTGGTTCGCCAATGACCACAAAGTCGGGGCGTACGCCTTCCCAATCGTGGAAAGCGGCACAGGCGATGCCGTCACACCACTCTTCAATATTGCCCAACACATAACAGGTAAAGTTATCCAGCAGTCCCAGGTCTCGGGCCATAGCCAACCCGTACACCATGCCAGGCGTGCTGTTCTTTTCATCCAGCGCACCACGTGCGTAGAGCATGCCATTCTCAACTTTGCCTTCAAAGGGGTGCCACTCCCATTGGGAGGGATCGCCAATGCCAACGGTGTCCAGGTGGGTGTCGTAAAGCAATATTTTTGGGCCGGTGCCGATTTTGCCCACGATGGAGCCATATTTGTCTACATACACCTCATCGTAGTTGAGCTTGCGCATCTCTTCGCCCACGCGTTTGCCCACTTCTTCAATGTCGCTGTTCATACTGGGGATGGCCACAATTTCGCGAAAGAAGCGCAAGATATCCTCTTCGGCGTTGGCGACACGCTGATTGAGGTGCTGGATAGTATCTTTCATCATATTTCCTCTTTGGACTCGTAAATATTGTGTGGGGATGTGACAAATGCGCCAGGCATTTGTTTTCGCCCATGCATGGCATTGTACATGATAATGCCGCGACGTGGTTGGTAAAATTGGTCTGACAAATTTACCGCTTTTTATCACATTTCCAGCCTTCGCACAAGCAGAAAATTGGGCTATTTGCTATAATACCCGCCCATATTAATGCCCAAAGGTCTGACAATTGTCAGACCTTTGGCTGGTGAGATGGATGAACCCAATAAGACCAAGCATTGAACAAGTGGAAATGAGTTTGCGGGAGCGGATTCGCCAGCGTACGTATGGACCTGGCGAGCAATTGCCCACAGAGCTGGCGCTTACGGCCGAATTCGGCGTTAGTCGCGCCACGATCCGCACGGTTTTGACGCGGCTGGCGAGCGAAGGGCTAATTATTCGGCGGCAGGGTGCCGGTACGTACGTGAACCAGCGGGTGGGGGAGGTGAATACGCTGGGTGGGCTGCTGGATTACGGTCGTCTCATCGCTGAGTCCGGCCACCAACCGGCGATTCAGCCCATATCCATGCTGCAGCGCGAGGCAAGTGAGGAGGAGGCGGAGCGGCTTACCCTTGAACTGGGGGAGCCGGTGCTGGTACTGGTTCGTCTATTTTTGGCCGATGAACGGCCGTTTATCCTGGCGACTAACGTTATTCCGCAGGCCCTGTTTGTAAGTGAGGAAGCGTTTTACGACGGCCGTTTGCCGCTGCATATTTTTCTTCAACAGTATTGCCAGCAGACCATTGCTTACGCCACTTACGAAATCAGCCCGACGCTGGCGGAAGACGACAAAACAGTTCAGCTGCTGAACTGCGCGCCAGGCCAGCAGCTGCTGCAATTTGCCACCACGTTTTATAATCAGGATGATCGGCCACTCGTTTGGGGCCACAGCACGTACGATGATTCAGTTGTAAAGCTGCGTTTCATACAAAGCTGGGTGTGACCGACCCAGATCCTCTTCGCAACCTAAACCTCAGATTTTCGCAGGCTAATGATGTTGTGCCCTAACTTTTAAACCAGGTGAGTTCGTTCACTGGATTATTGAGAACCCAGATGACGCGGATGATCACGGATTTTAACTTAGCCTTATCAGTGTGAATTCGTTATATCCGTGCTATCTGCGTTCTATTTCTAGCTTCAGCATTTGCTCTGGTTACTTTTGAACCCTAACAACATTTATCAAAGGTAGCGCCTTGACAGTCCACCAACTCTGGAGCATAATATCGCCACTTATGAAAGAGGTTTTGAAAAGTATTTTGTTAAGCGGCGGAAAATCTAGGCCATGAACATCAATGCCCTGGTAATGCGAGAGTTTAATATCAACCTGGTTCGTAGAGCACTGCAGGCGAAGCAGGAAGCGACCAAACATGAAATCGCGCAAGCGACCGGTTTAAGCACGGTGACCGTGAGCACGATTCTGCAAACGCTGATGGACGAGAACGTGGTATTTGATGCCGGTCTAGCCGATTCACAAGGGGGGCGGCCAGCCCAACTGTTTCGCTTCAATGAGAGCCATTCCCATGTACTGGTGCTGTTCACGCACGAAGAAAATGGGCTAGACATGCTTTATGTGCGAGTTGCCAATCTAAACGGAACCTGTGTTCATGAATACAGCACGCCGCTTACCGAAATAAACCTGCAGACATTCGAACAATACATTGACGCCGCCATTGAGGAATATGTCACCATCCGCGCTATCGGATTCGGTTTGCCCGGTGTTGAGCTCGATGGAAAGATTGTTTTGCTGGACTATCCTGCACTGGTGGGTACACCGTTCGTAGAGCATTATCAGGAGCGCTATCAACTGCCGGTGATCGTCGAAAACGATGTGAACGCGGCAAGCCTTGGCTACTGCCAGCGAAATCAGATTGAGTCAGACGGCGCGATTCTTTATCTCTACTTTCCGCAGAAGTATCAGCCCGGTGGGGGCATCTACATTAATGGCGAGCTTTACAAGGGGCAAAGCAACTATGCAGGCGAGGTAGCGGGGATGCCGTTAGGGATCGACTGGAGCGATCCAACCCTCTACACCTCCGCTGAACGCATAAACGAGGCGATTACAACGCTAATACGGGCGATCAGCTTTTTGCTGAATCCTCACAGCGTTGTCCTCTACGGCAAATTTCTCACCGCTGCACATCTGGCCGCTATTCAGCAGCGCTGTAACGCACTTTTGCCAGTCCATTCCATTCCACAGTTACTCCTGGCCACTGACTTCACGCTGGATTATCAGACCGGAATCGTGGCCCAAACCCTTCAACTGCTGGAACCTAAACTGTCACTTTCTCTTTAATATTTCTTTGAAAAAGGCAATTTCTATGATAACGCTACTGTTGCTTATGATTTATGTTGCATTTATTAGTTTGGGCCTGCCGGATGCGCTCCTGGGCGTGGCGTGGCCAATTATGCAGGTAGAATATGCAGCGCCCGTAAGCCTTGCCGGGCTTGTCTCGATGGTTATTTCGGTCTGCACCGTCATTTCCAGCGTATTAAGCGGGCGGGTGCTGGGCCGGTTTGGCACGGGACGCGTAACGGCCGTAAGCGTATTAATGACCGCAACCGCTCTACTGGGCATTTCATTCGCGCCCAGCTTCATCTGGCTGGTACTACTCGCTATTCCCCTCGGTCTAGGCGCTGGCTCGGTTGATGCCGGGCTGAACGATTATGTGGCCAAGAACTATGCGGCAAGCCATATGAATTGGCTGCACTGCTTTTGGGGGGTAGGGGCCATGACCGGGCCGATTATTATTTCCCAATTCATAGCAAACAATGAATCCTGGCGAGGCGGCTATCTCACGGTTGCAATTGTGCAGTTTGCATTGGTGATCGTGCTCTTTTTTACCTTGCCACTCTGGGAAAGAGTTGCCCGATCAAAAAGAAAGTCTATCGAAATGATGCCTAATGAACCGCTGGGTATGACAACTGAAGAGAAACGGCCGTCTGACAAGCGTGCGGCCGAGGGCATTTTCTCTCCGCTAAGTATTGACGGCGTAAAGCCTGTTTTGTTTGTGTTTTTATTCTACTGCGGGGTGGAAGCGACCGTGGGGCTGTGGGGCAGCACGTTTCTCATTCGGGTTAAAGGGATTGATGTGGTAACGGCCGCAGGTTGGGTCTCGCTTTACTTTGGCAGCATTACGCTGGGTCGCTTTATCAGCGGATTTGTAACAATGCGGGTGAGCAGCAAGACACTAATCCGCACGGCCGAGATCGCTATCCTGATCGGCGCGATTATGCTGCTGCTGCCGTTACCCAGCATCTTCTCAATGTTTAGCTTTATCCTCATTGGCCTGGGGTGTGCGCCTATATTTCCTAGCATGCTCCATGAAACACCGGCGCGCTTTGGGGATAAGGACGCCCAAAATATCATGGGGTTTCAGATGGCCGTCGCCTATATTGGCACCAGTCTGCTGCCGCCGCTGCTAGGGGCGATTACAGCGTTTACTTCCTTTGCGATTATGCCACCCATTCTGCTGGTGTACGTTACGCTAATGCTTGTCAACTCTGAACGAATCAACCGCTTTATGGTTCATAAACGGCAGTTGAGCGCTACGCCGGCATATGAATAGGTTTTTCAATTCGTCCGCATTAAGCGCCTATAAGTTTTTACAGGAGACGTCACATGTCAGAAAAAGAGAGAATGTTAGCCGGCCGACTGTACTTGCCTTTTGATAAAGAATTGAGTAGTGACAACAGGAAAGCGCGGATGCTCACCAGGTTATTCAACGGCACTACGGAGGAGCAGCAAGATTATCGGCAAATGCTCCTGAAACAGTTATTCAAGTCAACTGGCAAAAATATTTATATAGAACCACCCTTTAGAACAGATTATGGTTGCAACACTTCACTGGGTGAAAATTTCTATGCAAATTACGATTGTATTATCATCGACGTTTGTCCAGTAACAATTGGAAATAACGTTTTCTTTGGTCCTAGAGTTTGCGTCTATACAGCAGCGCATCCGATTGATGCGGCCGTTCGCAATTCTCAGCTCGAGTATGGAAAGACGGTGTCGATTGGCGATGATGTTTGGGTAGGCGGCAACGTAGTGATTAATCCGGGGGTGACAATCGGCAGTAATATTGTGATTGGTTCAGGCTCCGTTGTGGTCAAAGATATCCCTGATGGTGTAATTGCCGTCGGCAATCCAGCAAAAGTCATCCGTGAAATCACGCTTGCTGATAAAGAGAAATGGACGGGGCTCTCAGAGCAATACCGTCAGGAAATTCAATAGACTTCACAAAACAGTCACGAAGTCCGTTAGCTTCTTTTTGCTGAGGGCATGTTCTGGTACCTGGGCATCTTCAGCCGGGTAACCGACGACCAAATTGATGTAAGCCCGCTCGTTTTTGGGACGCTGTAGAATTTCGCCCAGGAAGCCCATGGGGCTGGGTGTGTGGATAAGTCACGCCTATAAACTTGGAATGCTATAAGAGTTGTTTGCTTTCACATAGTTGAGAATTGACAATAATATTGGGCGTAGATACAGTTTTACTTTGATGACAAACACGAGGAACTAAGGATTGCGGCTACAAACTGCGTCATTTGTGTGGAAACGAAAAACCTGCCTACACCTTTTTTTGGTGTTAGGAATATTTTTGTATCTATATGGCCCACTCTTGGATCATTGGTTGGGGAGTGAAGTTTATACCAGACCCCACACCCATGTCCACGTTTCTAAAGATATTATTTCACAATCCCCTCTCCACCACGAACCTGATTCATCAGTATACTCCGTGGATAAAAACCACCATGAGCATGAAGAAGGAATTCTTTGCTTCTTGGATATTGATGCACTTTTAGCTTTGCTGCTTGTTTTTAATATTGCTCCACAGGCTCAACTTGTGCAGCAAACACCCCTAGTTTTTGAGATGATTCACGTTTACCATCAAGTGTCAATCATCCACCTTACATCGTTAGATCCCCCACCCAATATCTAGACTATAACCTCGTTTAAGCATTGTTAGGTTGACACAGGCTATGGTAAAAAGCCTGTTATTCTCTGTTCGAATAGCGGAACCCTGTTCGGATTCAATATTGCCATTTGCAAAGGTTATACAAGTCGTATTATGGAAACAACAGACCGGGACACACAACGCTCTCCGGCAGAAAGTCTGGATGGCGAAGATTTATTAACAGAAACGGCCGTTTCCTATCCATCATCATCTCGTGCCGTCAACATCATCCGGCTCCTAACGAGTATGGTCGTCTTGCTCATTTTTGCAGGGGCTTTACCAGGGAATATTCGATATTTCCTGGACGACAAACTGCAAACCTTTACCACCATCTTTTTGGGTATATTTATTGAAGCCGTTCCCTTTTTACTGGCCGGTTCACTGGTGTCTGGATTCATTGCCGTTTTTATAGACCGCGACACGATCACTCATTATGTGCCTTGCCGGGCTGTACCGGCTGCTTTTACTGGCGCACTGCTGGGGTTTGCTTTTCCGGTTTGTGAATGTGGCGTCGTTCCAGTCACCAGACGTTTGTACCAAAAAGGATTGCCACTTCCTGTCGGTATTGCTTTTTTACTCAGCGCCCCGGTCATCAATCCAATCGTATTAGCCAGCACCTATGTCGCTTTTGGGTTTGGTCCGATCCTTATCGGCCGTTATGTGTTGACCTTTCTCATTGCCTTCGTCATCGGGATAATCTTTCACTTTGCCAGGCCGGAAGAAGTATTACGCCCCGCAGAGGAAACGGGGATTGGTTTAGTCAACAATTACAACAACCCTCCAACATTGACAGATGGACAAGGACAGCAGCGTGGCTTGCTGGCTGTTGTCACGGCCGCAGATGACTTTTTGGATATGTCTCGCTACCTGATTGTGGGCTCTTTACTGGCAGCCGGTATGCAAACGTTTATCGCTCAAGGGGTTTTGCTAGAGTTTGGCAGTGATAGCACCTTGTCGGTTGTGGCGATGATGATATTGGCCTTTGTCCTCTCCATTTGCTCCACCGTAGATGCCTTCCTGGCGCTTTCTTTTGCCAATGTTTTCACGACGGGATCGGTTCTTAGCTTTTTGGTTTTCGGTCCGATGGTGGATATTAAAAGTGCGCTCATGTTCTTAGGCGTTTTTCGTCGTCGGATTGTACTGTACCTTATCTTACTGCCACTCCTTTTTACCCTGCTGGCCGCTATTTTTATCAATTTGAATCTAGGATTATGATGAATACAAAAACCATCGCCAAAGTCGTTGTTTTTATCAGTTTGGGCCTGTTTCTCGGCAGTCGTTTGCTCAATGGAACGCTGAGTTACTATATTCACCCACGCTTTAATATTTTGACGGCCTTAACGGCCGTTGGATTAATCCTGGTCGGTATCGCCTATGCGCGTCGCAACAGGCAGGCAGCGCCGCACGATGATTCTCACCATCATGACCATGATGGACATGAACACCATTCCCATGATCTTTCCTGGTGGGGATTGGCTATTTTGCTCCTGCCCGTCCTGTTAGGGGTGTTTGTGCAACCCAAACCATTGGGAGCCAATGCGTTGGCAAACCGGGAGATCAATGTCGGCTCGCTCACCTCTGCCCAGGCACCGGAAAGCAGTCAGCTGGCCGTTATTGCCACCTCTGGCGAACGCAACATCCTCGACTGGTTATATCTGTTTCAGCGCAGTGGGGATATGTCCCAATTTAATGGCGAAGAAGTGCATGTTATCGGCTTTGTGTATCAGGATGAACGATTTGATTCTGAGCAGTTTATGGTTAGCCGGTTTACGGTGAGCTGCTGTGTGGCAGATGCTTCCCCCATTGGCCTGATTGTTCAGTGGCCTGAAACGGCCGAATTGCAATCCGACGAATGGGTAGAAGTAGAAGGCACGCTGCAAATGGGAAAATTTAATGATTTGGAAATACCCATACTCATTGCCGACAGCGTCACACTGACAGACCCGCCTGCCCAACCCTATTTATTCCAATGACAATCTCCCGATTTGACGCCATTATTTGGTCTATTACTGCGCTACTAGCCGGTTTAACCGTGCTGGTTATTCAATTAGGCAACCAGGTAGGGTTGGATGTGCTCCAAATAACGCCAGGACTCGACGCAGCTACCGTCTCCACAAAAATAAATATCCAGGTCACATTTGCCGACGATCTGGCCTTAATCCCGAATCCAGCTATTACTTTCTCTCCACCTGTGTCTGGAACAACCTCAATAGAGGGTAATACGCTTACATTCCAGCCCATCACGCCATTGCAACCCAATGCAGATTATCAGGTGACTCTGAGTGAAGGGATAGCTGCGGAAAACGGCCGTCGTCTCAAAGAAAACATTACCTGGCAGTTCCGCACCACCCATCCACAAATCCTATTCATCAAGCCAGATGAAGCTGGCCCCGAACAGATATATGTGGCCGATCCTTCTACCACCATAGATCCAAGACAGCTGACTCAATCTTCATCTCCCATAACAGCTTTTTCCGTTTCCCCAGATAGCTCCCGAATTGCCTATTCGTCAACAACATATGAATTTGGTCAGGCGGGTGCGTCAGATATCTGGTTGATGAATAGTGATGGTTCAGACGCACAGGTGCTGTTGGCCTGCAGTGATGCCGTATGTAGTAACCCAGAATGGCTGCCGGATGGTGGTCGCCTAATTTATGAGCGACGACAGATTCCTGTGCCTGGGGCAGCCCCTGGCAATCCGCGTTTATATTGGCTGGATGTGTTGACAGGAGAAACGGCACCTGTTTTTGCAGATAGTCAATTGCTAGGTTTGTTTCCCGCCGTTTCTCCAGATGGCGAATGGCTTAGTTTTGTCTCACCTCTAGATCAAGGTATCCAGCTTTACAACTTTGACGACGGCACCTCAATTCTTATCCCGAACCGGATGGGTACGGCCGTAAACTGGAGTCCGGACAGCCAAACCGTAGCTATGGCCGATATTATCGCTCAAGAACAGGACTGGGGTATCAACCTCTTGCTCTTCAATGTGGCCACAGAAGAGTCTGTAACCCTTAGCGAAGGTGTGCAAACGGACGATAGTGGACCTGTCTGGTCACCCGATGGTCAACACATTGTCTTTGGTCGAAAAATGGCCAGAGCAGCAGGGGGACGCCAGATCTGGCTCATGAGTCCTCACGGTTCTTACCAACACTCATTAACAAGCAACGCAAATATTCATCATAGCGATTTTGCCTGGTCCCCCGATGGCCAATCAGTTATTTACCAGCGCTACAATCTGGAAGAACTCTATGCCCAACCTGGTGTCTGGATCATTCACATCCAATCAGGGCAAACAGTAGAAATTGCCACTCCCGCGACCCAACCAGCCTGGTTACCATAGCCCCTCGTGCGTAACCCCCGAATATGCAAGCAACACAATACGCTAATAGCTTGACCAATAAAATCGCGTCGATATACTTGATACAAAATATCTATGATACAAAATATCAATAAGGGGCTGTATAAAATGAAAAGAATAAAAAACGAGAGGAAACGGTTCATGCAAATAGTGGCTCTCATTGCACTGGCACTGATACTTTGTAGTTGCGCTGCAGGGTCAAACGAGCCAGAGCCTGCTTCTTTAGAAACCACGGCAGCTGGGGACGGACATGAGGAAGACGAGCATAATGATGAACATGAGGATGAGCATGAACATGAAGCAGAAGGAGAAATGCTTACGTTGCCAGAACTGAACGCCGCCGAACTGAATGGTGAGCCACTGCGTGTGGTCGCTACCACCAGCATCATCGGTGACGTGGTGGCACAGGTGGGCGGCGATGAGATTGATCTGACTGTGCTAATAGGGCCTGGCCAAGACTCCCACAGTTACGAACCGACCGCGCAGGAGCTAACGGCCGTTGCCAACGCCCACGTCATCTTTATTAACGGCTGGAACCTGGAGGAAGGATTGGTTGATGATCTGGAAAGCATCGGCGAAGACGTCCCTGTTGTCCCAATCTCGGCCAATATTGAGCCGCTTACCGTTGGTGAGGAAGCTCACGATGAGGAAGGGGAAGAGCACGAAGAAGAACATGAAGACGGAGACGAGCATGAACATAGTGGCGCAGATCCCCACGTGTGGTTCGATATACACAACGTTGAGCAGTGGGTAGAGAATGTTGAGCACGCTTTAAGCGAACTCGACCCGGCCAACGCGGATACTTATCAAGCCAATGCCGCCGCCTATGCCGCATCACTGACGGATTTGGAAGCCTATGCCGAGGCGCAACTCGCCAGCATCCCACAAGAAAACCGTTTTCTGGTAACGAATCATGATGCGTTTGGTTACTTTGCCGAGGCGTACGGTTTTACGGTATTGGGCGCTGTCATCCCCGGTTTGAGCACACTGGCTGAACCATCGGCCAGCGATCTGGTCGATTTGATCGTGGAAATGGAAGAACACAACGTCTGCACCATCTTTACCGAAACGACGGTGAATGACGAGCTGGCACAAACGGTCGGCGCAGAGTTAGAAGGTTGTGAAACAGTGCAGATTCTAAAACTATACA